>JBDHMC010000250.1:0-4321 GCA_039656355.1 Gemmatimonadota bacterium
AGGAAGGTACCCCCTACGCCGAACCGAGCCCGGTCCTCTCCCAAGCGGAAAGCGAGCTCCCCCCTTCGATCATGCACCGAGACCACCTCAGGCGCTGTTTCCAGAGCCCATTCCACCACCGATCCGTCGAAAACGACCCTGTTTCCCCCCTCCCGGGACCCGGGAGCCACAGCAACCCCCTCTGAGGCCAGGAGAATCTCCAGTGCCCGGGGGGAATCGATCCTTATGCCTACTCGACTGAGGATGGCCAGGGATCTGTCATGAACGAAGCGGATTTGCTCCTCTGTAAGAAGCCGTAGTTCGGGTCTCACCATCGATGTCATGAGGCTCCCTCGGCGTGTGTCACATCTGGACCGGTTGAAGGGCATGTTGGAGTCCGGCTTCTTCCACCAACCTCGGGATGATTGATTCCCAGTGGACTGCCATGATGTGGACCCCTCCGATCCCCTGGGTACCCTTGAGCTTTTCCAGAATCTCCAGGGCGATCTGGAAGCCCGCAGCCTGCTGGGCCTCCTTTTCACCGGCCCCGGTCATCCGCTTCACCATCACTTCCGGGATCACGACGCCAGGCACATCCTCGGCCATGAACTGGGCTGCCCTGGCGCTTTTCAGGGGGATCAGACCCGCCAGAATGTGGACCTTTCCCAGCAGATTGCGTTTGTCCAGGGCCTCCAGCCAATCCACGAACCTTCTGTGGTCGAACACGGGTTGGGTTTGGATGAATTGGGCTCCTGCGTTGATTTTTTTCTCAGCTCGAATCGCTTCATAGTCGGGAAGTGCCCCGAAAGGAGAGGCTGCAGCCCCCAGAAAAAACTTCGGAGGCTCCTTGATCTTCCGCCCATCGAGGTAGCAACCCTCGTCTCGCATCCGGCGTAACATCCAGAGGAGCTGGATGGCATCCATATCGAACTGATCGGGTTTGGCCACCGGTCCTGGGCCGAAACTATGGTGATCCCCAGAAAGGCATAGAATGTTGGAAATGCCCAATCCAGCAGCACCAATGGCGTCGGACTCCAGAACCACCCTGCTACGGTCCCTGGCCTGAAGCTGCATCACGGGCTCGAGGCCCGTTTCCAGGCAGATCTTGCTCGAGGCCATGCTGCTCATCCGAGCTGAGGCCGAAGCGTTGTCCGTGAAGTTGGCAGCAACGACACTCCCGCGAAGCAAATCGGCCTTCTTCAGAATGACATCTGGGGAAGCACCCAAGGGGGGTGCGATCTCTCCAGTGACCACAAATCCACCGTCCCGAAGGTTCTTTTCGAGAAGGGAGGCGGGCTCCTCATACGCGGGTGGATGGTATCGAGCATCTCCCTGCCACCACTCCGGCTGGCGGGCATCGAAAAAGAGGGAGTCCCACTCCTTCTTGAAACGTTCCCGCTGGAAAAAGGCGTCTCTCAGGCGAGGCCCCTTTTCCCTCGATCTCCAGAGCCGGAGGAGGTCCATCCAGGTCTCCCGTCCCACCCGGTTCCCATCAAGGGGAGCGTTCACTTCCAGCAGTCGGTCTTCCCGGCCCATCTTGCTCGATTTTTCATAGATCCTGAACCAGGTACAGGGCCTGGACGGATCCACTTCACAAGCCTCAGGTGTAGCTCCTCCGCAGAGCCCGTTTCGCAGCCCCTTCGGACAGGTCATGGGACAGATGAAGGCCGTCTGTTTGAGAAGGCAGTTCCCGCACATCCTGCAACCGAAGAGGCTCCCCTTGATCCAGCACTCCACGCGGGTGAACGCCCGAACGAAGAGGCTGTCCTTATCGCGGCGATAAGGCCGAAAGGCTGCTTGGTAACGACGGGGGGAGAAGAGGGACATCCTACTCCCCCTCCAGGGACTTCCGGTGAGCACTGATCCAGTTCATGCAATGCTCATCGTTTCCCATGAGCAGATCTCCGGCCAGAATCCCAGCCCGACTGACAGCTTCAAGCGGATTAGCGATTACCGCCGTGATACCACTGGCCACCGTCATGGAGAGGAAGGCGGAGTTCAGACCGGGCCGGTCGGGCAGGCCGAAAGATACGTTGCTGGCGCCGCATACCGTGTTTACGCCCAGTTCCCCTGTCACGAGTCGAAGAGTCTCCAGGACCACCAGACCTGCCTTCGGGGACGCTCCCACAGGCAGAACCAGCGGATCGATGACCACATCGGCGGGATCGATTCCGTGGTCTTGAGCCCGGTCCAGGATTTTCTTTGCCACCCGGAGTCGCATCTCAGCTGTTTCTGGAATTCCTGACTCGTCCATGGCCAGGCCGATGACCGCTGCCCCATGCTTCTTCACCAGGGGGAGAACGGTTTCCAGGCGGTCCTCTTCTCCATTCACCGAATTGACGAGGGCCTTTCCTTCATAGGCCTCCAGACCGCTGGCCAATGCATCCACCACGCTGGAATCGATGCAGAGCGGCACGTCCGTGAGAGACTGAACCAGCTCCACGATTTGCGCCAACAGGGCAGGCTCGTCGACCATGGGGATGCCGGCGTTGACGTCGAGGATTGCGGCTCCTGCCTCCACCTGCGCCAGAGCATCCGCGGCGACCCGATCCAGCTTCCCCTCAGCCATCTCAGCCGCCAGAGCCTTCCTTCCTGTCGGGTTGATTCGCTCTCCGATGACCCGAACGGGGCGACCGGGCCCGATGACCACCGTTTTGGTTGCCGACGTCAGGTTCGTTTCCAAAACACGCCTCCAATTATTGCCCTTGTGTAGGGGTTTCGTACAAACTACACTGTTTCATAGGATGAAAGCTAGTTTCATTTACTGAAAGAAATTACGACAAAGTAGGGCGATGACTCCTCCCCAGCCAATACCGGGGACCCGAGCTGTAAAACGCGTCCTTTCTCTGCTGAGCGCCTTCTCTGAGAGCCGGCCCACATGGAGCCTCACTGAGCTTTCGGCCGAGGTGGGACTGAGCAAAGCTACGGCTCACAGAATGTTGAGCGTGCTCGAGCAGGAGGGCTATGTGGTTCGGCCCTCCGGCAGCGCCGACTTCCACCTGGGTCCAGAGATGATCGTGCTCGGTGCCCTGGCCCTCAAATCGGTGGATATTCGGGCGGTGGCCCGTCCTGAACTCCGGTCTCTGGCTGAATCGACCGGCGAAGACGCTTCGCTGGAAACGCTGGTCGGCACTGAGGTCCTGATCCTTGATGAGGCACGTGGACGAGGCCTGATGGGTCTTGGGTCCGAGGTTGGAACCAGATGGCCGGCCCACGCCACCGCCACCGGGAAAGTCCTACTCTCCTGTGCCAATCAAGCAATGACCGAACCCACGGACGGGTTACAGCCCATGACTGCCCACACCATCACCTCGTGGGAGTTGTGGACTGAAACCCTCTCAGAGGTCCGGGAGAGGGGGTATGCCACCAACCTCGAAGAACTCGAGTACGGATACCACTCTGTGGCCGCCCCAATCCGGGACCGGGAGGGGTGGGCCACCGCCTCGCTCAGCGTGGGCGGGTCCGCTCACCGTGTCACCGTGGATCGGATCCCTGAATTGGCCAAGGCGGTGCAAGAGGCCGCATCACGAGTATCAGAGCGGCTGGGATACCGGGGCCCGGCATGAGAAGGTGATGGCTCAGGTCTGTCCCCATGGACACAACGACCAATGAGGAAACCCTAAATGAGACCAACCCTCCGCTTCCTGGATGATCAGCTGATTTCCCGAATCCTCGACGAGGCCAGGGACCTGCTCAAAACCCTGGGTGTGACGATCCACAACCCGGGACTTCTGTCCGTGCTGGGAGACCATGGGGGAGAAGTCGACTCGGCATCAGAGCATGTGAAGCTCACCGACGACATGATCGACCAGGCCTTGAAGACCGCTCCGGGTTCTTTCAAGCTCTTCGACGTTCTTGGGAACCAGACCCACGACTTCTCTGGGGACAACGTCCATTACGTGACCGGTTCGTCATCGATCAATATCCAGGACAGTGAGACGGGCGAGAGCCGGCGACCCGCCACCGCGGACTACATCCGCTACGCAAAGCTCATGGGAAGCATGGAGAACATCGCTGCCCAGAGCACAGCTTTCGTCCCCTCTGGAGTGGCCGACTCCATCGTCGACTGCTACCGGCTCTTCCTGGGTCTCCTCTTCTGTGAGAAACCGGTGGTAACAGGCGCCTTTTCCAGCGGGGGATTCGGCTTGATGCAGGATCTCCAGGTCATCGTTCGCGGAAGTGCCGAGGAGTTGAAGCAGAGGCCATTGGCCATATTCTCTGCGTGTCCAACTCCGCATCTGAAATGGAGTGAGGCAACAAGCCAGAACCTGGTGGATTGCGACAAGGCCTCCATCCCTGTTGAGTACATCTCCATGCCCCTCTCCGGATTCATGGGACACGT
>JBDHMC010000251.1:0-4293 GCA_039656355.1 Gemmatimonadota bacterium
ATCTGCTCGGCCCTCCTTTCCCGGAAGACCGGGAAACCCGTGAAGATGCGTTACACCCGGGAGGAGATGATTCAACACGGCCGGGGCCGTCACAAGCAGTTCATCAATATGAAGATCGGGGCCAAGAAGGATGGTACCATCACGGCGGTCCAGGAAGAGGCCGTCCTGGAGGGCGGAGCCTACTCCTCCTTCGGAATTGTGGCTGTGTACTACGCTGGGGCCATGGTTCCGACTCTGTATAAGCTTCCCAACTTCCGATACGACGGGTATCGGGTGTACACGAACCTCCCTGCATGTGGAGCGATGCGAGGCCATGGGTGCCCCCATCCTCGCTTCGCGTTCGAGGGTGTTCTGGACATGGTGGCGGAGGAGCTTGGTCTGGACCCGATTGACGTTCGCCTCAAGAACGCCATGCAGCCCAATACCCAGACGGTAAACGGGCTGGATGTGGGGTCCTGCGAGTTGGAAGCGTGCCTGGAGGTGGTTCGTGACCGCAGTGGGTGGAGAGAGAAGAAGGGCAAGCTTCCCTCAGGGAAGGGCATCGGCATCGGCTGCGGTGGCTTCGTAAGCGGGGCCGGATACCCCATCTATCGATCCAAATTCCCCCACTCCAATGCCCTCATACGGGTCACTGAGGACGGAAGGGCCGCCACCCTCTTTATCGGTGAGGCCGATATCGGCCAGGGATCGAACACCGTTCTCACTCAGATCGCTGCGGAGGCCATGGGGGTGGAATACGGAGCCATGCGCATCGTGGCCGCCGACACGGAGACCACCCCACGGGGCCTGGGCACCTACTCCTCACGTGTCACCCTCATGGGCGGAAACGCCTGTCGAATGGCTGGAGAAGAGGTCAAACGGCAGGTATTGGAGGCGGCGTCAGAGCTCCTCGAGATGCCCGCAGAGGAGCTGGATGCCCGCGGTGGCCAGGTTTTCGTGAAGGACGATCCGGAACGGGCGGTGGCATGGGCCGAAGCGGCGACACGGTATTTCTCTGAGCGGGGGCCTTTAGTGGGGAAGGGGTGGTACTCGCCGCCCGAAGATTTGGGAGGGGGACACAAAGGGTCCACCGTCGGGACTTCCCCAGCGTATTCCTATTCCGTCTGCGTCGCCGAAGTGGATGTGGACATGGAAACTGGGAAGGTCACCGTGACCAGGCTTACCGACGCCCACGACCTGGGCACGGCCATCAATCCAATGGCCGTTGAAGGGCAATGCGAGGGTGCCGGGGTGATGATGCTCTCAGAGGCGTTGCTGGAGGACGTGGTGTTCGACGAGGAGGGCCGGATCAAAAATCCGAGTTTCCATGACTATCTCATTGCCACGTCGTGTGATGCCCCGGAGATCGACACCACAGTGGTTCCGTCCTACGAACCACGAGGCCCCTATGGCGGAAAAGAGTGTGGTGAAGGTTCCACCCTTCCCATCATCGGTGCCATTGCCAACGCCGTCTCCGATGCCATCGGGGTACGGGTGACCGAGCTTCCCATCACGCCTGAGCGAGTCAGGGCGTTGATTCGGGAAAAAGAACGAATGGATCAGGGGGAATAGCCTGTCCTTCAACCGAACCTAGACGGGGAGAACCGATGTCGCAGGAGATTCGCGGGAAGGTGTTTGTCGCCGGGGACGATGTAAACACGGACGAGATCATTCCCGCCCGGTACTGCGCCACCACCGATATTGCGAGTCTGGGCCAATACGCCTTGGAGGACCTTCACCCCTCAAAAAGCCCTGGCGGAGTTCCGTTCCAGCCGGGCGAATACGACATCATCGTCGCTGGGGAGAACTTTGGCTGTGGAAGCTCCAGAGAGGTGGCGCCCGTGGCCCTGATGCATGCCGGCGTGAAGGTCATTCTTGCCCGGTCTTTCGCCCGGATCTTCTATCGGAACGCCGTGAACTGCGGCCTCCTCCTCTCCAAAAACTCCACGCTGGGGGAGGGGGCTTCCACAGGGGACCTTCTGTCCGTGGATCCTACGGACGAGGGGTTCTGGCAGGGGATTGCTCCCATACACCGCACCATCATCGAGTCGGGCGGTCTGACGGCCTTTAACCAGAGCGGGATAAAGGCGCCGCAGGAAAGCGCCGCCCCAAGGCCCATGACCCACGGGCAGAAGATCCTGGCGAGGGCGGCTGGCCTGGACTACGTGGAACCCGGGATGACGGTCTTCGCCGAAGTGGACAAGGCCATCACACACGAACTCGTGCTCCCGGTGGCCGCCAAGCAGCTCGAGGCCGCATATGGCGCCGGGTTCAAGATCTGGGACCGAGAGAAGCTTCTGGTTACGGTGGACCACACCGTTCAGATCCCCCTGATCCGGGAGGATAGGCGGTCTCAGGAGATGGCCGAAGCTGTGGCCCGGTTCGTGAAGGATCAGGATCTGCCCCACGCCTTTCTTCCTCTTGCTCCCTTTACCAGCCAGGGCATCTGTCACGTCCTCTTCCCGGAGGAAGGCCTTCTGGACCCGGACACCCTTCTCATCGGAACCGACTCTCACACCTGCACCTACGGGGCCTACGGCGTACTGGCTGTTGGTGTGGGGACAACGGACCTCACCGAGGTGATGGCTTCAGGTCGAATGTGGCTTGGAGTCCCGGAGAGCATTCGGGTCGAATTGAAGGGGGCGCTGCAACGGGGAGTCTATGCCAAGGACGTGATCCTCCATATCCTCAACAGGGTGACCATGAACGGGTTCACCGATGCCGTGGTGGAGTTTACCGGCCCGGCCTTGGAGCATCTATCCGACGACGACCGGTCCACCATCGCCAACATGGTGGTGGAGGGCGGCGGTACCTGTGGCCTCTTCCCCGTGGGTGTGGTTCGAGCCGATGAGGATGCGGCCTTCCGCTCGACCCTCTCCTTCGACCTTACGGAACTGGTTCCCCACGTCGCCCCTCCGTTCAAGCCTGATAACGGGATCCCGGTGGCTGATCTGGGCGACACCGCCATAGACGTGGCTTGGATCGGGAGTTGTACCGGCGGGAAGTTGGAGGACTTAGCCGCAGCAGCGGAGGTCGTGGACGGGCAGAGGGTGTCGCCGGGGGTTCGCCTCATTGTTTCCCCGGCCACCCTGACTACCATGGAGAAAGCGGGGGAGTTGGGCTACCTGAGGACCTTCCTGGAAGCGGGGGGACAGGTCGTTCCGCCTTCGTGTGGCGCTTGCCTGGGGATGGGGCCAGGGACCCTGAAGGATGGGGAGGTGGGAGTATTCGCTTCGAATCGGAATTTCAAAGGCCGAGCCGGAACGGGGTCCGTCTATCTAGCTTCGCCAGCTACAGTGGCGGCTTCTGCCGTGGGGGGCAGGATTGCCGATCCCAGGCGGTTCCTGCCCTGAGCCTTCTGTTGGCGTTTTAATGTGGAAACCAGAGTCGGCACCAACAGGGAGCGCGACCATCAACCGCCGCCCACCAAAGTCGGCACCAGACTATTCATCCGTGAGCCGTTCCCGAGCTGGCCTTTGTGCCCACGCCCCCAGCAGTAGATATCAGCCCCGGTCGTCACCCCGCACGTGTACCCATCCCCTGTATCGATGTCCGAGAATGTCATCCCGCCCAACACCAGGGTGGGCACATTCATTTGGTTCGTCGACCCGTTCCCTAGCTGGCCATCGTCCCCCGTCCCCCAGCAATAGGTCCTGCCCTCGGTCGTGAGTCCGCAGGCATGATCAAGCCCGATGCTCACCTCTGAAAGAGTCAATTCCCCGGAAACCAAGGTCGGAACCAACTTTGTATCCTGGGACCCGTTTCCAAGTGATCCCTCGAGGCCGTGTCCCCAACAATAAGCCTCGTTCCCGGTCGTTAGGCCGCACGCATGGGAGTTACTGGCTTCTATGATCGAGAAAGCCAGGTCTCCCAAAACCAAGGATGGCGTGCCCGAGTTCTCCCTTGATCCGTTGCCGAGCTGGCCATGCCCGCCGCGCCCCCAGCAGTAGGGTTCACCCCCAGTCGTCACTCCGCAGGTGTGGGCAGAACCGGCGCTTATTTCCGAGAATGTCAACTCAGCCGACACCTCCGTAGGGAACCACATGTCCTCGTTGGATTCATCGCCTACCCCTAACTGGGAATTGTCATCCGATCCCCAGCAAAAGGCCTTTCTGTCCGTCGTCACACCGCAGTTGTGAAACCTGCCGGCATCTATGTGTGAGAATGGCAGCCCGCCCGACACCGAGGTCGGTACGAGCCTGTCGGCCGTAGACCCGTTCCCCAGTTTGCCACCTTCCCCACTCCCCCAGCAGTAGGCATCGCCACCAGTCGCTAGGCCGCAAGCGTGAGAGCCCTCGGCGCTGACCTCCGAGA
>JBDHMC010000252.1:0-4291 GCA_039656355.1 Gemmatimonadota bacterium
CTGTTCGCGAAGCTTGGCGTCGACCCCAACAACGGATTCGGGGACGTTGTGGCGAAGATCGCAGACCTCCCCGGGGACCAGCGGGAAGCGATCGAGGCCGACATCCAGGGTGTCTTTGAGAATGGCCCGGGCATCGCCATGGTGGATTCGGACAAGGGGATCACCAACCTCCACGTACCTAGCGACATTATCATCGACGCCTCCATGCCGCCCATGATCCGTGACTCGGGCAGAATGTGGAACCCCGAGGGCGAACTCCAGGACTGCAAAGCGGTAATCCCCGACTCCAGCTATGCCGGGATTTATGATGCCATGGTCAGGGATGTTCAGGCCCACGGGCAGTTCGATCCGACGACCATGGGAAGTGTGCCGAACGTGGGTCTGATGGCCCAGAAAGCCGAAGAGTACGGTTCCCACGACAAGACCTTCGAAATCCCGGCCCACGGAACGGTCCGGGTGGTGGACGCCAGTGGCGACACCATCCTGGAGCAAGCCGTGGAGAAGGGGGATATCTGGCGGGCCTGTCAGGCCAAAGACGCTCCGATTCGGGACTGGGTGAAGCTGGCCGTAAAGCGAGCTCGGGCCACGGGGGCCCCGGCAGTCTTCTGGCTGGACAAGGACCGGGCCCACGATGCGGAGTTGATCCAAAAGGTCGTGGCGTATCTCGCCGAGCACGACACAGACGGGCTGCAAATCGAGGTCCTGGCCCCGGTGGCAGCCATGGAGTTCTCGCTGGAGCGGATTCGCAGGGGTGAGGACACCATATCGGTCACCGGCAACGTGCTGCGGGACTACCTCACCGACCTCTTCCCCATCCTCGAGATCGGTACCAGCGCACGCATGCTCTCCATCGTTCCCCTTCTCAACGGCGGCGGGCTCTTCGAAACCGGTGCGGGCGGTTCGGCGCCCAAGCACGTGCAACAGTTCGAGGCTGAGGGACACCTCCGTTGGGACTCCCTGGGCGAGTACATGGCCCTCGGCGCCTCCCTCCAGCACTTAGGAGAGGAATTCGACAATCCCGGCGCTCTGGTCCTGGGTGAGGCCCTGGATACGGCGACGGCCGGCTATCTGAAAAACGCCCGTTCTCCTTCGCGGAAGGTACACGAGCTGGACAACCGGGGGAGCACCTTCTATCTGACGCTCTACTGGGCTCGGGCCCTGGCGAACCAGACCTCCGATCCCGCCTTGGCGGATCGGTTCAGGCCGGTGGCTACTGCCCTTGAGGAGAACGAAGACGTCATACTCTCGGAGTTGAACAATGCCCAGGGGCCGCCCCAGGACGTGGGCGGGTATTATCAGCCCGACCAGGATCTTGCCACTGCCGCCATGTGCGCCAGCGCGACCCTCAACGGGGTCATCCAGGGGCTGTAGGCTGATCCCTGACAGGGTCTAGAGGGGTCGGGAAGGAGGGGGCGGGCTCTCCCCCTGAACCAAGGAGAACTCATGGAGTTGGCAATGATCGGGCTGGGGGCGATGGGAGAGCGCATGGCTCTTCGCCTGGTGCGAGATCATCGTTTGGTGGTGTTTGACATCAACGCCGCTACCGTGAACCGACAGGAGCAAATGGGCGCCATCCCGGCTAAGGACGTGCGAGGGATCGCTGCCGAGTTGTCAGCCCCTCGTGTGATCTGGCTCATGCTTCCCGCAGGCGCCGCAACCGAGAATACGCTCCAACAGATCCTTCCGGTCCTGGAGCCGGATGATGTCGTGGTGGATGGCGGGAACAGCCATTACCTGGACTCCATGCGCCGGGCATCCGCCCTCGCAAACAAGGGAGTTCACTTCCTCGACGTCGGAACGAGTGGCGGGGTGGCAGGGGGCCAGCGGGGCTATTCCCTCATGATCGGCGGGCCAAAACACATTGTGGCTCAACTGGGTCCCATTTTCCGAAGCCTGGCCGCCGACCCCGAGCACGGTTGGGGACGGGTGGGACCCAACGGCGCCGGACACTTCACCAAGATGGTCCACAACGGTATCGAATACGGTTTGATCCGAGCCTACGCCGAGGGTTTGAACGCTTTGGCCGCCAAGCCCTCCCTGGAGCTGGACCTGAAGACGGTCACTGGCATCTGGCGGAGTGGAGCCCAGGCGAGGTCCGCCATCCTGGACCTCACCCACGAAGCCCTGGCCGCTAATCCCGAACTGGGGCCCCTGGCCCCCTATGTAGCCGATGCCGGGAGTGAGCGGTGGACGGTGGAGGAGGCCATCGACCAGGTTGCTCAGCGGGGATTCGACCGGGATCAGTTCTCTTGAGGGCCTGGTGTTGGGGATGCCACCCGCCCCAGCGGACCTCAGAGGATGGCACCCAGGACCAGATAGGCCGCCACGGTCACGCCGCCCACAGCTAGCGCATAGGGAAGTTGGGTCCGCACATGGTCGATGTGGTCGGTTCCGGCAGCCATGGATGCCATGATGGTGCTGTCGGAGATAGGCGAGCAGTGATCCCCGAATATCCCGCCTCCCAACACGGAGGCGATGATCAGGCTGGGGTGGAGTCCGATGATACCGATCATGGGGACGGCGATGGGGATCATGATGGCCCAGGTTCCCCAGGAGGTCCCCGTGGAGAACGAAGTTATCCCGGCCACGATGAACAAGGCCGCTGGGATCAGGAAGCGCGGCAATCCCCCTTCCACGGCACCGGCAACATAAGTGCCTGTTCCCATGGCCTGGCAGACGTCGCCGATAACGAAGGCCAGCATCAACAGAACCGCGATGGGGATGAGACCACCCACCCCCTTCATGAACATCTCGGTAATCTCGCCAGAGGTCAGGATCCCCTGAATCCGGTAGGAAACGGCACTCACGGCCAGGGCGATCCCAAGAGCCCAGAATACCGACGTGGCCCCGTCTCCATCCATGAGGTTCCCGCCACCGGTCAGGTAAAGACCGGCCAGGACCGCCACTACCAGAGTGAGGATAGGGATCAACATGTTCCTGGCCCGAGGCGGAGCGCCGGCTTTGGCCTCCAGCATCAGGACCTCATTGGCCACCAGCGGTTCCCCACCGTCGCGAAGGAACTTCCCTTCCTCACGGACCCTTCGCTCGGCCTCCCGCATGGGCCCCACATCCAGACCCGTCCAAGCCACGAAGAGGGCTGCCAAAATCGCCAGGAGCGCATAAAAGTTGAATGGGATAGCGGAAAGCATGGCGCGAAGGGGGAAGTCGATACCCTGGGCTGCCAACAACCCGATGATGTAGGCTCCCCATGAATTAATGGGGATCACAGTGGCCTTGGCGGCAGCCGTGGAGTCTAGGATGTAAGCCAGCTTCTCTCGAGATACACGGAGCCGATCGAAGATGGGACGGGACACGGGTCCCGATACGAACACGCCGATGTTTCCTTCCACGAAGATGACGAACCCGATAAACCAGGCCAGCACCCCGGCTGAGCGGCGATCGCGGGCGAGACCTGCGGCAGAGACCCGGTCCACAAAGCCCTTCATGCCCCCGGAGTATTGTGTGAAAGCGATGAGGGCACCGATAAGGGCTGTCAGGAGAATCGTAAGCGTCCTGTCCCGGTCGCCAAATACCCCCACCAGGGCATTCACCGAGGTGATGAGGCCGGTCAGAGGGTTCCAGTCGCTCATGATGGTCCAGCCCAGCCAGATCCCCAGCAGGAGCGATGGATAGACCTGTTTGGTCCTGATAGCCATCCCAAGGGCCAGGAGGGGCGGCAGGAGGGAGAGGACGCCGTACGATTCCATGGCGGGTCAGAGCACCAGGCCGAAGCCGAGGAATAGCACGATGGATATGCCCGCCAGCACGAGGGTGTAAGGAAGCTGGGTCCGAACGTGGTCGATGTGATCGGTGCCCGCAGCCATGGTCGCGATGATGGTAGAATCGGAGATGGGGGACGCGTGGTCCCCGAATAGGCCACCACTGAGGACGGCCGCCACGGCCAGGCCTGGGTGGAGATCGATGAGGCCGGTCATGGGCACCACGATGGGAATCATGATGGCCCAGGTCCCGAAGGAGGTGCCGGTAGCAAAGGCGGTTATGCCGGAGGTCACGAAAAGCACCGCCGGAATCCATGCGGGCGAAAGGCCGGCCTCCGCGGCCCGGGCCACATAGGGACCGGTGCCCAGCGCCTGGCAGGCATCACCGATACCGAAAGCCAAGACCAGGAGGAGGCCCACCGGAACCATGCCCCCCACACCCTTCATGAACATGTCGGTGATTTCGCTCAGGGTCACCATGCCGCGGGCCCGGTACATCACGGCCCCCAAAGAAATACCGATGAGCACAGCCCAGAAGGCCGACGCGGATCCATTCCCCCGGGTGAGGTTCC
>JBDHMC010000253.1:0-4286 GCA_039656355.1 Gemmatimonadota bacterium
TGGCTCGTCTGATTGGTCTGGGGAGGGCGGTTGAGCTTGCCCTCACAGGGGAGATGATCGGCGCTGAGGCGGCATTGGGAATGGGCTTGGTTACACATGTCTTTCCCCAGGAAGAGTTGCTGGACCGGGCCAAAGAGACCCTGCGAAAGGTCACGAAGAACGGACCTCTTGCCGTACGCATGGTTCTGGAGTCCATCTACCGAGGGATGGACACCACCCTGGCAGAGGGGACCGGGGTGGAGTCCACCCTCTTTGGGCTCCTGGCCTCCTCAGAAGATATGAAGGAGGGAATGACCGCTTTTCTGGAGAAGCGGAAGCCTGATTTCAAAGGGCGCTGAGGGGAGCCTGGCGCGGCTCCCCAAAACGGTCGGAACCCCTTATGATTAAAGGATTTTAGCTACCTTGGACGGGGTAGCCAAGAAGGCCAAAAAAGGCTAAATTTCCTTATGTTGAAAGGGATCCTCCCGGGGCTCCGGCTGTGCACCTGAGTGGGCTCCAGATCCGGCACTTCCGGAACTTGGCCGAGCAGCAGCTGGACCTCCCAGCCGAAGGCGTCGCCATCGTCGGCGAAAACGCTCAGGGAAAGACGAATCTCCTCGAGGCCATCTACTACCTCGAGACATTCCGGTCCTTCAGAGGATCACGGGACCATCGGCTTGTTGCCTTTGGGGAGGACTTTTTTCGGGTTGTGGGGTCCTTGGATGGAGCCGTCCCCGAGGACCGGGTCGAGGTGGCTGCGGCCTTCCAGACCAAGGGTAAGCGAAAGAAGATCTCTCTCAACGGGGAGGAGCCGGAACGTCTGGGGGATGCACTGGGCCGTGTGGCCGCGGTGGCGTTTTCTCCCGCTGATGTGGCTTTGGTTAGCGATGGCCCTGGGGCCAGGCGGCGGTTTTTGGATATCGTCCTTTCACTGAATTCACCGGGTTACCTCGGGAGCTTACAACGGTTTCGCCAGGTCCTCGGTCAGCGAAACGCTGCACTGAGAGACGGCAGAGGGACTGGGACCGTGGAAGCTTGGGACGAGGGGCTCACGGAAAGTGGGGCCCGCGTGATGGAGGGGCGGCTCCGGTGGGTGGAGAAATGGCGAGAGAATTTCTCATCGTACTACCAGAGGGTGTCGGGGGGATTGGCAGCACACCTGGAGTATCAGCCGGGTGTAAAACTCGGGGGTGGGCGTGGCCGTGAAGAGATCGCCGAGGCCTTTGCGGCGGCTCTTCTGGAGGCTCGTCCCCGCGAAGTCCGGCTGGGGACCACGGTGGTGGGGCCACAGAGGGATGACCTCCTTCTGAGTGTGGTGGACGGTGATGATCACCGGGATCTCCGAGAGTATGGATCCGGAGGGCAACGGAGAACCGCTGCGTTGGCTCTCCGGTTGGTTGAAGCGGCTACCATCCGGGAGGCTCGGGGACAGGAGCCCATTGTCCTCATGGATGATGTGTTCGCTGAGCTCGATCCGGGGCGCAGCGAGCGGTTTCTAGCCCTCATGGAAGAAGAAGAGACCGGGCAGGTCCTCCTTACTGTTCCCAAGGAGAGCGATATCCGCCTTCGGAGGGACTCCCTCCCCCGGTGGCGAATCAGGGATGGGAAGCTGGAGTGGTGAGGGGAGCCATGGCCAAAGAAAAGAACAGAGGCCCTGAAAAGGTCAGCGAGGTTCTGGGAGGGTTTCTCAAAAAGTCCGGGCTGAGGGAGTCGGTCTTGAGGGCCGGTGCCGTAGACGAATGGGACGAGCGGGTGGGAGAGGCCATTGCCAGGGTAACCCGCGCTCAAGGGGTTCGGGAAGCGACCCTGATCGTGGAAGTACGGTCCAGCTCATGGCTCATGGAGCTGAACCTCATGAAAGAAGAGATTCTCCGGCGAGTGAATGAAGGTCGGACGGAGGCTCTTATCGCGAAGATTGTGTTTGTACTAGCGGAGGACCCAACTCGATGACGGCGAAGAAGAACGAGCAAAGCAAAGGCGGGGGGAACGATTACACCGCCCGGCAGATCCAGGTATTGAAAGGCCTAGAGGCCGTTAGGAAGCGGCCCGGGATGTACATCGGATCCACCTCTGCCCGTGGTCTCCACCATCTGGTCTACGAGGTCGTTGATAATTCCATCGACGAGGCCATGGCGGGGTACTGCTCCCGGGTAGACGTCACCATTCACGAGGATGATTCCGTCACTGTGGTGGATGACGGACGGGGCATTCCCGTGGATATCCACCCGACCGAAAAGGTCCCGGGGGTGGAGTTGGCTATGACGGTCCTCCACGCCGGCGGAAAATTCGACAAATCCAGCTACAAAGTCTCGGGGGGGCTTCACGGGGTTGGGGTGAGCGTGGTGAACGCACTTTCCGAGTGGCTGGAGGTTGAGATCACTCGGGGTGGTAGGAAATACCATCAGCGCTACGCCCGGGGAATCAAAGAGACCGACCTTAAAGAGTTGGGTAAGGCGAAGGGTCAAGGAACCACGGTTCTCTTCAAACCGGACCCGGCCATCTTTACCGTGTTGGCATTCAACTCCGAGACTCTGGCCAACCGGCTACGGGAGCTGGCTTTTCTGAACAAAGGACTCAGGATCAGCCTGAAGGATGAAAGGCCCAACAACGGCCAACCCCCACGAGTGGAGGAGTTTCACTACGAGGGCGGTTTGGCCTCCTTTGTGGAATATCTTCGGGGGAGCCGCCAGCCCCTTCATCCCAAGATCATCTATTTCGAAACCAGCAGGGATGAAGCGGAGATCGAGCTAGCCATGCAGTACGACGATGGCTTCAGCGAGAACACACACACCTTCGTGAACAACATCAACACTCATGAAGGAGGGACCCACCTTACGGGGCTCAAAGCGGCTCTCACCCGGACCATCAACGACTATGGCCGGAAGAACAACCTCTTCAAGAAAGCTGAGGAAGGACTTTCGGGCGACGACGTGAGAGAAGGTCTTACCTGCGTCCTCAGCGTGAAGGTCATGGAGCCCCAGTTCGAGGGACAGACCAAGACCAAGCTGGGGAATTCGGAGGTTCGGGGGGCTGTGGAGACAGCCGTGAACGAGCAACTCGCCATTTTTCTGGACGAGAATCCCAAGGCCGCCAAGAGCATCATCGAAAAAGCCGTGTCGGCGGCCCGAGCCCGGGAAGCGGCGAGGAAAGCCCGTGATCTGGCCCGGAAGAAGAGCGCCTTGGAAAGCGGGGTCCTTCCGGGAAAGTTGGCCGACTGCTCCATTTCCGACCCCTCTCTATGCGAGCTCTACATTGTCGAGGGTGACTCGGCCGGTGGGTCTGCCAAGCAGGGGAGGGATCGATCCTATCAGGCCATCCTTCCACTGAAAGGAAAGATCCTGAATGTGGAGCGGGCCCGAATCGACAAGATTCTCTCCAACGAAGAGATCCGGGCAATGATCACGGCTATCGGGGCCGGCATCAAGGACGATTTCGACGTCAAGACGCTCCGGTACCACAAGATCATTCTCATGACCGATGCCGATGTGGACGGGGCCCACATCCGGACCCTTCTCCTGACGTTCTTCTTCCGCCAGATGCCGGAGCTCATCGACGGGGGACACATCTATATCGCCCAACCGCCTTTGTTCCGGGTTCACAAAGGCAAGCAGGAATTCTACGCCTATAATGAGACGGAGCGCAGGGAATACACCGGCCGATTGGGGAATGGAAAGGGCGAGGATTTCGGGAAAGGGGTCTCGATCCAGCGGTACAAAGGGTTGGGGGAGATGAACCCGGACCAGCTTTGGAAGACCACCATGGATCCGGAGACCAGAACGCTGTTGCGGGTGGATATCGATGACGGAGCCATGGCTTCCCGCCTCTTTGACGAGCTCATGGGCAGCGAAGTCGAGCCTAGAAGGCTGTTCATCGAGAAGAACGCCAAATACGTGAAGAACCTGGACGTCTGACCAACGGAGTCTTGCTCATGAAGCTCACCCACCAACGGACGATTTTCCTTCCATTTCTGGTCGCGCTGGTCGTCCCTTTCGGCCCGGCTCAGGCCCAACAACCAGATCTGGCGGCGCTTCGTTCCGAAGTGGACGTCCGGGCCGAAGAAGTCGCCGAGAAGGTGGTGGCCTGGCGCCGCGATCTTCACGCCAATCCGGAGTTGGGAAACCGGGAGTTTCGCACGGCGGAGATCATTGCCGAGCATCTACTCTCCCTGGGAATGGAGGTCCAGACGGAGGTGGCTCACACTGGAGTGGTTGGCGTCCTTCGTGGGGGTCTTCCCGGGCCGGTCGTAGCCTTCCGGGCCGACATGGACGCCCTCCCGGTGACAGAGATGGTTGACCTGCCCTTCGCCT
>JBDHMC010000254.1:0-4238 GCA_039656355.1 Gemmatimonadota bacterium
TTGCCAGGTTCGTCTTGGGTCTATCCCACGCCAGCCTGGCGGCATTCTATGATCAGGGGTTTAAGGTGGACGAGACCACCGACATGACGCCGCCTCAGGAGCCCCTGGACTACAGCGCTCTCATGGAAGAGGCCTTCGGCTATTTCGATGAGGCCATTACTGTCGCCGGTTCTGCGGATTTTACACTTCCTTTCGAATGGATGCAGGCTGAAGTCACGTCCCAGGACCTGATCCGCATTCTCCATTCCTACAAGGCCCGGTTCCGGGCCCAGGTGGCCCGGACACCTGCGGAGAGGGCGGAAGTGAATTGGGATGCTGTCATCGCCGATGTCGAAGCCGGGATCCAGTCCGACTTCAACATTTTCATGGATTGGAACGCCGGCTGGTACAATGGGTTCCTGGATTACGCCACCGACACCGGTTGGAATTCGCTGTCCTACTTCATGTATGGAATGGCCGACCAATCCGGGAACATCCAGGAATGGCTGGACATGTACCATTGGGAAAAATCCCACCATTTCCCCGATGGCCGTCCGGTTCTGATCATCACGCCGGATACTAGGTTCCCACAGGGCACTACGGTCGAGGAGCAGCGGGCGGCGAGTGGCCGGTACTTCCGGATCATGAACGCAGAAGAGGAAGGGAACACCTGGAAGAGGCCTGACAGAGGACCCTGGCGTTGGTCCTGGTACAAGGCCGGTCCCCGGGGACAGGACTACTATGTGGAAAAGGTTTTCAGTCAACCCGAGATCACTCTGGCCGAGATTCGGCTCCTGAAAGCCGAGGGGCTCTACCGGAATGGTGACCTGGCGGGGGCCGCCGCCATTATCAACGAGACCCGAACGGCCGCGGGTTTGGCCCCCACCGACGGGTCGGGCACCAACCCTGATTGCGTACCCAAGCTTCCTGACGGTTCTTGTGGGGACCTGTGGGAGATGCTCAAGTGGGAGAAACGCATGGAGGTGGTGTGGACCGGCCTGGCTGGGGCAAATTGGTGGTTTGACGGCCGCGGCTGGGGGGACCTGTGGAAGGACTCGCCTCTTCAGTACCCGATCCCGTGCCAGGAGATGCATGCGCTCCAATTGCCGTGCAACACCTACGGTGGTCCCGGCGGTAAGATGGGCTCCGCGGGAAGCACCTATCGATATCCAGGTGAGGGATAGGGCCTATCCCGGTGCCATTGGCCGTCCCCCGTCGGCCGACTTGCCCATTCCTCAACCGCATCATCATTATGCCCCCCGGTGAATGGCTAAGCTTCAACGGGCAGGACACTCTCACCGGAGCCATCACCACAAGGAGGGTCTCTATGCGTTCTTTGCGTTCTTTTTCAATCCTCTCCGTTGTTCTCCTGATTCTCTCCTCCGGGCTGACGGCCCAGGAAACCGTTCACTGGGATGTGGTTTCGAAGATTCGCGACGAAGGCCTGCAGCGATCGCAGGTGATGGATATGGTCTCGTATATGGCGGATGTCCTTGGGCCGAGACTCACCGCCTCACCCAGCATGAGACAGGCTCAGGAATGGGCCCAGCAGAAAATGCGCGAGGTCGGCCTCGAGAACATCGTTTTTGAACGCGCTGGTGAACACGGCGTCAATTGGGATAACGAATATGTATCCCTCCATATGATCGCCCCGGATTACCAGCCGATCATCGGCTATGCGAAGGCCTTCACATCAAGCACAAACGGGAAGGTCGAGGCAGAGGCCGTCATCGTCCACGCAGAAACCCAGGCTGATCTTGCACAGTACCGAGGCAAACTGAGTGGCAAGATCGCCATGATCGCACCGCCGTTCGAGACGGAACCGCGTTTTACGCCCGACGCCATACGAATGTCGGACGAGGATTTGAAAGCGCTTTCGCAGACCACCATCCGGGCGGACGGACAGCAGCCGGGACAGACGGTCACCCTGACAATGGATCAGCTCAATGCGCTCCGGCAGGGTGGAGCGAACGCACGACCAGTCTCGCGAACAGACCTGGATGCATTCCTGAAGGCGGAAGGCGTGGCGCTGGTGGTCGATATCGGGAGCGGAAGGGGAGACGATGGTGTAGTGCTCGTTGGCAGCAGGCACGACAGCAGAGGGGACCGCAGCTATGAAGGCGTAATGAACAGCCTGCCTGAAGTGGCCATCGCGACCGAACACTACAACAGGATTTACCGGGTCCTCGAACGTGGCATTCCCGTTCATCTCGAGGCGGAAGTGCGTAATACCGTCGACAACTCCGATCCCTACTACTACAACGTCGTGGGTGAAATCCCGGGGACTGACCTGAAGGACGAGATCGTCATAATCGGCGGCCACTACGATTCATGGCATGGCGGAACAGGCGCGGTCGACAACGCCTCCGGCACCTCAGTCGCCCTCGAAGCCGCCCGCATTCTGAAAGCCATCGGGGTTCAGCCGCGCAGGACAATTCGGGTGGCGTTCTGGACATACGAGGAAGGCGGCCTGAACGGGTCGCGCGAATACGTCGATACACATTTCGGCAATCCGGAGGACGGAACAGAACCAGCGTACGACAATTTTTCGGGTTACTTCAACATGGACAACGGCACCGGGCAGTTCCGCGGCGTTTACCTGCAGGGTAATCTGCTCGTGAAGCCCATATTCGAAGCGTGGATGAAACCGCTCAACGACCTCGGTGTTCAGACGCTGGCTCCCGGAAACACGAGCGGCACCGACCACCTGTCGTTCGACCGTGCGGGGCTGAACGGCTGGCAGTTCATCCAGGACAGAATTGATTACCGCCCCAACCGACATCACACCAACATGGACGTGGTCGACGGACTGGTTCCGGAGGATATGATGATCAATGCGGTCGTGATGGCTACGTTCGCGTACCACGCGGCAATGCGAGATGAACTCCTGCCCCGCAAACCAGCGCTGCCGAGCCGGTAGGTTTCTGAGGTATTGAAAGTCTTGTCCAGATATTCGTGGACTCACCCCCTGACGGGGGGTACCATTCCCAGGGGGAGGAATATGAACAAGGGTCTCGACCCGGTCGTAGTTTGAAGTGCCGGGAGCGGTTCTCTCGCGGCTGGTTTTTCTTCGACAAGGAGCTCAAATGGATCCGTTTCTCGAACTCTTTAGCTTCGAAGGCCGGGTGAATCGTGGGTGGTACTTTCTGCACATCGTTCTGGATGACCTGGTCATTCTGGGCCTGATGATCGTGCTCCTGACCGTGGGTGGGGTTCTTGGGACTCCGCTCTTCTTTCTCCCGATGATCGGCGTCATTCTGGGTGGGGTTTGGGCGGCGATGGCGGTTACCGTGAAACGGCTTCATGACCTGGACAGGCCCGGATGGCATTGGCTGCTCTTCATGATTCCTCTGTACAACATCTATCTCGGTTTGGTTCTCCTGTTTGGGCGAGGCACCCGGGGGCCTAATCGGTTCGGTCCGGATCCTCTAGGGGGCCCTGGAGTTGGGGGCTACATCGAGGGGTGAGCCCGTGAAGGGAATCCTTAATCTCATCGGGATGTCCGCCGGAGGTTGGCTCGGCTGGATCCTGGGCGCTTGGATATCCGTTTTCGCAGGTTACATCGTCAGCGTTATCGGGATGGGTGTTGGCCTCTACGCGACCTCCCGGCTCACCAAGCACCTTTTACCCTAGCCCATCCCCTCTCCCGTTGTGCCCAGAATCGTGCCAGCCGCAACGGTTTCTGGCTGTCCGTGGTCAACCCCCTTCGGGCCAGGTTTCGATGTTGACTGTATGGGTACCGCATCTCCCCAGAAAACGGCTCATGCTGTGGGGCGGACCGAGGAACTCGACAGAGAGGTCATCGCAATGTAATTCCAAGACCTCCTTCGGCCCGATGGAGTAGTTTCCGCCGGTGTCTGTGAGAACGGAGTCCGCCTGGGCAAGGCTCCAACCCTCCACGAAGAGGAAGACCACCACGTTCGGGACTGGCTCACCGACAGAGGTCCTCACCGTTCCGGACACGTGGACGTTCAAATAGCGGGGTTCGGAAGAGAAAGGCTCACCGGAGTCGATGGCACATCCCGCCACCATCAGGCACCCAGCCAAATACAGGGCTGTCCGCATATTTCTTCTCCCGTCAGCCTCGGAGGCGATCCCCCGAAGGTCTTTTGCCTTCACCTATCCACCCTGCCTCCGAGTGATGCCCCCCCGACGGTGGTTCGCCGCTTGGCTCTCCATGAGCATCCGCTGAAAGAAGTCGTCCGCAGCTTGAAACGCCGCCACCCAGTTGGAATGGAGCAGGAAGCCGTGGACCTCGT
>JBDHMC010000255.1:0-4227 GCA_039656355.1 Gemmatimonadota bacterium
GCCGCGAAGCCCGGCGCGCGAATGAGCTTTCGAACGGCCAGCTTCGTATCCTGCCAGAAATCGTCGAGCGCCCTTCCCCCCCGTCGGTCTCGAGCTCGTTCCTTGAACCGTTCCACTCCTCCAAAGGCCAGGAGGGCTTCTCGACGTGCTTGGGTCGGGGACATCCCCTTTCCCAGGTTGGCCTTTATCTCCATCTCGAGATGGAAGCGCATCTCCTCATCCATTTCCGCTTCCACCTGGGTTTTCTGAAACAGGATCCGGAGCCGGCGGGTCAGCTTACCAATCACGCCTTTCCCTCAGGCCGGTCGGAGGATCAGGTTCACAGCCGCAGAGAAGGCCAGCCACTCGGACTCCTCCAAGGCCAGCTGTTTCGCACCAGTCCGGGTCAGGTGGTAGATCTTCGCCCGGCGGCCCGTTGGGGCCGTGCCCCACTCCGCCCTTATCCATCCTCGGTCCTCGAGACGGTACAGGGCCGGGTAGAGGGAGCCCTGGTTCACCTCCAGGACCCCCTCTGAGACCTGCTCGATGTACTTGGAGACGCCCCAGCCGTGCATGGAGTCAACGGTCAGACAGCGGAGGATGAGGAGGTCCAGCGCACCGTGGAGGTGCGGGGGTTTTCCCTTGCCCATGAGATAGAATCCGGAACGGGGGTGGATGCCTAGACAATCGACAACACGACAAGCGTACCGAAGGTATTGTCGACAGTCAAGGTATCGGTGGCGTAACCCTCGTCCCGCTACCGGCCCATATACCCCGGAACATCCTCCTCAATGACGAGTCGGGTCGTCAGGACCTGGTCTCCCACGGTCAGACGCACAAGGTATTCTCCAGGAGGAAGCAGGGGCGCCCGCCTGGATCCACGGAAACGGGGCTGTTGACCCTCCGGAACCTCGGGGGCCGGAGGCGGGTCTCCCCGATGATCCCAAAAGACCGAATTGAGGCCGGCCCGGAGATCGGGGTTGATGGTCCTCTGGACCTCACCTGTGATATCCGAAACCTCTATGGTGGCCAGCTGGGTAGGTTCGGTCTTCAGGTAGAACGCGATGGTGGACCCGGTTGCCGGGTTGTCCTTATAAAACCGCTTATCGGTTGTCCAGGAAAACTCGTAGGTGGTCAACCATTGGGTCTCCGGACGCACCTCGAAGAGATGCACGTACTTCTCCATCACCTCGGGAGTGAGTTGCTGAAGAGGCGTGATGTTATCTGCAATCCAGGCCCCTCTCCCATGCGTGCCAGCGATCAGGTCATTGTCCCGGGGATGAATCACGAGGTCATGTACGGGGACGGTGGGGAATCCGTTCATGAACCTGGACCAGGTCGCGCCTCGGTCGATGGAGAAGTAGAGCCCAACCTCACTCCCCGCGAAGAGGAGGTCCGGGTTCTGGAGGTCTTCCCTGACTACATAGATCGACCCTTCAGGGAGGTTGTTGGTAATGTTGGTCCACGTTTCCCCGAAATCGTCGGTCATGAATATGTAGGGATCCAGGTCTTGATGCCGGTGTCCGTCGAAGGCTACGAAAGCCCGTCCTGCTTCATGATGGGACGCCTCGATTCGTTTTACCCAGTACATCTCGGGAGCGTTTGGAATCTTGGCATTCAAAAGCTCCCAATCACTCGTCTCGTTTCTTTTGAGCCAGACATTCCCGTCGTTGGTTCCAGCCCACAGCAGACCTGGCACCAGGAAGGATTCGGCGACGGAAACGATGGCGCTGCTTCTTTCCTCTGGCAGAGCGGTCAGATCGGGACTGATCTCGGTCCAGCTATCCCCACGATCAACCGATTTGAAGAGCTTGTTGCCCCCCAGGTAAAGGGTCTGAGGATTGTGAGGGGAAAGGATGAAGGGGGTGTTCCAATCGAACCGATACCGCTCCCTTTCCGCACCCGCCACCGGCGTGGGGGGCTGGGGCCGGATCCTGGCATTCTGGCCCGTTCTCAGGTCCTGTCGGTAAATGCTACCACCTTGTGTCTCGGCATAGATGGTGTTGAAATCGGTCGGATCGACCTGGCTCACGAAGCCGTCCGCGTTTGAGAGAGCAAACCAATCGTTGTTGGTCACGCCTCCGGTGATTCGCCCACGGCTCGCCCCGACCCAAACTCCGTTGTCCTGGAGTCCCACCACCAGGTAGTAGGGCTTTCGCATGTCAGCCGAAATCGCGTACGCCTGAGCCAACCCGATCTGCTGTATCACTTCCCAGTTTTGGCCCCGATCCCAGGTGACGTTGATACCCCCGTCGCCGCCTACGATCACGTGGTCAGAGTTGTTGGGATCGATCCAGCCCGCATGGTAGTCGATGTGGGTCGAACCCTGGACCTCCCGTCCGGAAGCCACCGTGATCCCACCGTCATCGGAATACGCCATGGGGGAAGCAAACCCCCAGATCACATTCGAGTCATTGGGGTCGACCCGGATTTGGCTGTAGTAGGATGGCCGGTTGTTCCAATCGTTCACCTTCTCCCAGGTCACGCCATAGTCGGTGGTCTTGAAGATTCCGTCCCGGTTGGGATCGAGCGGCTCGGCCTCTTCCTGGCCGCCCGGCTGGCCACCCCTTCCCCCTGCCGCGGACGCTGGTGGCTGGGTGCTCACCAGAGCGTACACCGTCCCCGGGTCGCTCCGTGACGCGTCGATCCCGACCCGGCCAACCTCCACCGTGGGCAGCCCGTCTTCAGCTTTTACCCAATCCGCCCCACCATTATGGGTGATATAGATTCCGGCTTTGGGTCCCCACTGATCAATCGGGTCGCCGGCGTCGAACTTGTCCCTCTCCCGCATATGGCCAACCGCATACAGGATCTCGGGATCAACCGGGTCCATGGTCAGATCCGTCACGCCGGTTTGTTCATCCAGATAGAGAACCTTTTCCCAGTTCTCGCCGCCATCCGTGGTTTTGAAAACGCCCCGCTCTTCGTTGAACCCCCAGAGATGTCCCATGGCCGCGACATAAGCCACATCAGGATCGGTAGGGTGGACGATGACACGGGCAATGTGTCGTGTCTCTTTCAGACCCACATAGGTCCAGGTCGCCCCGGCATCGGTGGATTTGAAAACCCCGGCCCCCCAGGGCGAGCTGTTTCGATTGTTCGGTTCCCCGGTACCCACATAGAGGACATTGGGATGGGACTTGGAGAGGCCGATGTCCCCGATGGACCCGGTGGGCTGGTCGTCGAAAAGCGGCTCCCAGGTGATCCCCGCGTTCGCGGTCTTCCACAAACCGCCGGTTGCCGTCCCGATGTAGATGATATGGGGCGCGGATTCCACGCCTTCTACATCGATGATACGTCCCCCCGGATTGGCAGGGCCGACCTCTCGCCACGAGAACTGCTCGGCCAGGGAGGTGGGAGAAATCTGGGCGGCTACATCCGTGGCCAGGCCCAAGGCAAGGAGGACAACCAGGACCGGGATGGTCCAGGCACGGGTCAGGGCAGAGATCTTCTGGGAGATCATTTTTTGCTCGCTATGCTGCCGACAACGATTGAACTAGCAAGAGACTCAATGAACAGCTAGAGGCGGGCACGATAAAGCCCCGGTGGGCTAATCTCAAGGAAAGGGGGGTGAGACAGCCCCTTCCGGCTACGGCTCAATGGGTGCTGCTGAGGAATTCCGTCATGTCCACCACATTCACATATCCCGAAGCCCGATGGAGTTCCTCCCCATTTGGAGTGAGAAGAATCATGGTGGGAAATCCGCTAACCCCGAACCTCTCCTTAAGGTCGAGTCTCTCGTCGCCGTCTACCTTAACCGCCACGACGGATTGTGAGGCGGCCACCACGTCGTCGGCCGTGTAGACCCACTCGTCCATGATCTTGCAGGGGCCACACCAGGTGGTTTCGAAGTCCACGAAGAGGGCTTTCCCTCCAGCTTTGGCCAACGCTTCCGCCTCATCGAAGTCGTGAAGAAAGGCGACAGTCCCACCCGACCTTGCGGCTCTGCGGTCCACCGCGAGGTCGTCGTTCATCTCCATTTCTTCCGCGCGGGTGATGCCGGGGTCAAAAGGAGCCATAACCAGGCGCCGGCCCGACGGATCTATCTCCGTCACTTGGTACGCCCTCTCGAAGAGCCACGCATGCTCCTCCAGCGATCGAGAGTAGCCCGCGGTCAGGATATCCGGGGCAGAGTCCCGGGACGCCAAAGCCCATGAGTCATCCGCCCCGAAGACACCATCCATGACACTCTCCGTCACCAACATCACAGCCTGGACACCGTCCAGCGCGACAGACCCCTCCATCCAG
>JBDHMC010000256.1:0-4212 GCA_039656355.1 Gemmatimonadota bacterium
CACCTTCACCCGCGGTGGACCGGTCATGTTGGACCCGGGGAGCACGACGATCCGGGGGAACGTCACCACCGACACCAGGAAACGGGTGAGCTTCAGGGCAGGGTTCAGCCGACGAGTGGGGTTTGATGATTCGGGGGACGAACTCTCTTTCAACGGATCCATAAGCCTCAAACCTTCGGATCAGCTCGATCTCTCGTTGGCACCCCGGATCAGCAAGCAGACGGTGATGGATCAGTACGTGACCTTCACTTCGACGTTGCCGTATGACCCCACCTTCGGGCGGAGGTATATCTTCGGAGAGCTGGAACGCCGGACGGTTTCCATGCAGGCTCGTGTCAGCTGGACCTTCTCCCCGAGTCTCTCCTTTCAACTCTTTGCCCAACCCCTGATCTCTTCGGGGGATTATCTCACCTACAAGCAACTGGAAGCTGCGCGTACTTACGACTTCGATCCGTTCGAGGAAGGGGCCTTTTCCCGATCGGATGGTGTGGTGAGTTGCGCCGGTGGGCAGCTCTGCACCGAGGTCGAGGAAGACGGTGACCTGAGGCAGCACGTGGACTTCGACGGGGATGGCGTGGCGGATTATTCATTCGGCGACCGGGACTTCAACGTCCGGTCCCTGGTGGGGAACGCGGTCTTGAGGTGGGAGTACCTTCCCGGATCGACGGTGTATTTTGTCTGGCAGCGTCGCCAGACCGGGAGCGTGTCTCTCGGTGACTTCGACTTCGAACGGGACCTGGATGCCCTTCTCGCCGCCCCGTCCGACGATCGGTTCATGATCAAAGTGAACTACTGGTTGGGGATGTAGGGACGTCCGGCAGGACTCTCCTGGGCTGGCTGCGGAACCTGTTGCTAGGAACTCCCCATTGGGTCATCTTTCTAGATTCCCTTTCCAATTCTGACCGTTCGACATACCCGAAGCCACTCGGCCCGGCGGATTCATGATCTGGGAGACTATCCAAGAGAAGCTACAGGTTGCTACGGACCCGAAGTACCGGATCCATAGGCTCCTCGGTCACGGGGGTATGGCGGGGGTCTACCTGGCCGAGCAGCCCAGTCTGGGGCGGTTCGTGGCCATCAAAGTGATTTCTCCGCTATTCATGGCCGATCCGGAGTTCGTGGCCCGGTTCCTTCATGAAGCCCGAACGGTCGCCAAGCTCCACCATCCCCACATCGTCACCATTCACGAGATTGAGCAAACGGCTGATCTCCAGTATTTCACCATGTCCTTCGTCCCAGGAAACACCCTCGGAAAGGTCATGGAGGGAGAGGGCGATTCCCTCTCCATCGAGATCATTAAGGTCTGGTTGGCCCAGGTGGGGGGTGCCCTGGACTATGGACACAGGAAGGGAGTGATTCACCGGGACATCAAGCCCACGAATATCATCCTTGACGGTGAGGGGAACGCAAAGGTCACGGACTTCGGGATCGCAAAGGTCGCTGACCAACCCGGGATGACGAAGACAGGAGTCCTCATGGGGACTCCCTCTTACATGAGTCCTGAGCAGTGTTCAGGGGGAACCATATCCGGACAGTCGGACCAGTACTCCCTGGGAACGGTAGCCTACCAACTGGTGACGGGTCACCCCCCCTTCGAGGGGCCAACGATGAGCGTGCTGGATGCCCATCTGAGGAAGGATCCGGCCCCGGTCAGAACCCGACGCCCGGACTGTCCTGCTGATTTGGCCGAGGCCATCGAACGAATGCTTCGGAAGGACCCTGCCGATCGATGGACGTCCATCGCCGAAGCTTTGGCAGGTATGGCGATTCTCAACCCGGATGTGGACATCGACCTACGGAGGGAGATGGCTCATCTTTCGGGTTTCACGGGGCGCGTCGTCCTCGATAGCCAGCCCTCGGTGGAACCTCCTGAGACACCCCTTGTGCCTGATGGGCCGAACTTCCTAGAGGGACCCGAAACCCCCAAAGCGGCTGGTCTCCCCCCGATCCCCCAGCGTTCCGCCACCGTCGTCGCGGGCGTCGCGCCCATCGAGCCCGTGGAAACCGCGCCGCCGATGGAGCCGCGTACACCCATAGAGCCAGCACCGGTCCCCCCCGTGTCTGTCAGCGCAGGCAAAGGCACTCCGCCGAAGAAACGCACCCTGCTGCCTTGGGTTGGGGGCGGGATCGTTATCACGGCGGCTGCTGTGGTGGCGGCGTTGGTTTTTGGAGTTGGCAGCCCAGATGGGCCTGAAGGAGCGGAGGGGGGTGGTCAGGGGACCCGCCCCGTTTCCCTGGAGAGCGAAAGCCCGAGCCCTCAAGAACTTCCTCCCCCGACGGAGCTGGAAGATGGCAGAATCTTGGTGGAGGGTGAGCTTCCTGAGGGGTTCCTGGTTCTGGTCCGTGGGGAAGGACAGCCCGAGATCACCGTTGCAGATCGGGAGATCTCACTGACCCCCGGAACGTATGACCTTCAACTGTCGGCTCCAGGCTTCGAGGCGGCTGCCGCCACCCTAACGGTCCGGCCCGGTGAATCGGAAAGCTGGAGTCCGGAGCTGGTAGCGGACACGCCGTCTCCCTCAGCTCCTGACCCCCCCCCCCTGGCCCAGGGAAGGGTAAATCTCCTTGGGGATCTCCCCACCAGTTTCGTGGTGGTAGTGAGGGGGGATGGCGCGGAGAGGAGATTCTCTGCATCCAGCTTTTCCGTGGCCCCCGGCACTTACCGACTCGAGCTCCAAGCCGATGGGTATGTGGCGCAATCCACCCGACTCGAGGTCGGACCGGGGGAAGATCAGTCCTGGAGGCCGGAGTTGGTGAATGATTCACCCTCTCCTCCCCCTGCGGAACCCCCTGCCTCCGCGGAAGGACGGGTTTCGATCCTGGGCGAAATGCCGGGGGATGCTACCCTTCGGATTCGAGGAGATGAGATCGATGAGGAGATCTCAGGATCCGTGGCATTCGTTCCGGCCGGGTCCTACGACCTCCAATTCACGGCTCCCGGCTACATCTCCCAGACGATTCGTTTGGAGGTGCGCTCAGGGGAGGAGAGCCGTTGGACTCCCGATCTGGTTCGGGAACCCCCTGCTGATCTGGACGCACGTATAAGGGGTGAGCTGGTCACCTTGGCCGGGTTGCTGGAAGGCCGGGACCTGGCCCCGGTAAGGGATGGGTTCCCCAACGTGCGGACAGAGGTGGAGAGGGTGCTGGGACCCTTGGTGGAGAACCGGGAAAACGTCCGAAACTTCGAAGTCAGCGTCGGCACCGTGACCCGAATCGAAGTCACAGCCGACCATGCTGTCGTGGAGTTTCCCCTTCTTCTATCCTGGCGGGACCCCCGAAACGCTTCAGAGCAGGCAGAGATCCGGTTTCAGGCCCGGTTCAACGAGAGCCAGGGACGCTGGATTCTGGCTGAGTTGCAGCAGCAACGGTAGCATCGGGCTCTCCCCCACCGGAGTCCGGTTTATCCCCAGTTTCAACCTCCGAAATCGTGAGTGAGAATCCACTCCTGCAGCTGAAGGTAGGCGGCGCTGTCACCCATTTGAACCCCCAGAGCCGGCATCTGGCCGCTCGTGAACCTCTGAAAAAACACACTACCGTCAGGGTCCTGGGGCCGGATGAGAAACCCACCTGTCTGGCTGGGTTGGTTTACCGTGTTTTCCAGGAAGACCTTGTGGGAAAGATCCAGTGATCCCGCAAGAGTCTTCTGGTTATGGCAAAAGGCGCAGTTTCCCTCGAAGTACCCGATCAGATCACGGGTCAGGTCGTCGATCCCACTCACGGCTTCGGGATCGGGTGGCATTGACCCGGAAAGGACCCCGGTCTGGAAAAAGGCTTCGAGCTGGGTCTGACCCCCTTCACCGGTGAGCGGGGCGTTGAGTTGAAGCTCACTGAACCCGATGACCATCGTGGAATTGGTCAGGTGGCAGAGATTGCACTGGGGAAGGCTCGGTACCTGGTGGATGAAGCTCCTCCCCTGGGCATCCACCAGGGGCACCGGGACCGGCACCCGGCCATCAAGCAACTCGGCGTCCGATCCGTCGGCCCGCCAAAGGTAAACACCGAACTCCCAGTTGCCCTCACGTTTCACCATCACCCTCGTCTCTACCGGTCTTTTGCCGGTAGGGGCCTCCTCGGAAGTGACTGAGAAGGTTTTGAAGAGGCGGGTCCCATCAGGGAATACCCAGGTCGAGCGGACATCGGTGTTTACCGCTGCACCACTGGGCAGGGACAGCCGGCGCTCTTTCACTAACCCGTTGGACCAGAGGAGGTACT
>JBDHMC010000257.1:0-4200 GCA_039656355.1 Gemmatimonadota bacterium
GCAACGATTCCGATTGGGTGCCGAGGGAAGTCTGGCTTCTGATTTTTCATTCATCCAAAGTATCTTCTTGTTTGAGTATTGTACATCTCTTGTCCATGGTTGGTCTAAGTTTCCTTCCAAGCCGCCTCCTCAGCTGTTCATTGGTTCCCCTCCCTCACCGAATCCGACCGAAACAACGGGAAAAAGAGAGGGGCGTCATCGGACGCCCCCCCATATTCCTGCACGGAAGCCCGTTGCCTCTACTCTCCGCCTTCCTCCTCCTCGGGCCCCTGTCGTCTCCTTCGCCGGACCTCCATCATCAGATTCTGAAGGTCAGCGGGTGATACCCCGGATATTCGGCCAGCCTGTGCCAGGCTCGTGGGTCGGATACGACCCAGCTTTTCCCGGGCTTCGAACGAAAGGGTCACAAAATCCAAATAGGGGAGGTCGGAAGAGAGAACGAAATCGGCCTGATCTCGAAGGCGATCGGCCCTATCCAATTCCCGTCTCACATACCCTTCATACTTCACCTCCACTTCCACCGCCGTCAGGGCGTCACCCATCTCCTCGAAGGCAAATGGAGCCTCACCCGCTCGGGCCAAAGACGCGGCTTCAACCCCCGGTCGCTTAAGGAGCTCCCCAGCCCGCACGGGTTCCTGGATTTCACCGGCCGCCGCCGCCTCGAGAATCGGATTGGCCTTCGCCGGTGTTAACGCCGTGTCTCGAAACCAGACTCGAACTCCATCCTCCCAGGCCAATCGATCCCCGAGAACTTTTCTCTGACTCTCCGTCAGGAGACCCATTTCAGCGGCGAGAGGCCCCAGACGCCTTCCAGCGTTGTCCTGTCTGAGGAGAAGGCGGAATTCCGCTCGGGAGGTGAATAGTCGGTACGGCTCGTCCACACCCTTTGTCACCAGGTCGTCAATGAGAACACCGATATAGGCCTGATCCCTTTCCAGAATAAAGGACTCCCGTCCCATCACCTTCAGGGCAGCGTTCGCTCCAGCCATTAGGCCCTGGCCGGCGGCTTCCTCGTAACCCGTGGTCCCGTTTATCTGTCCAGCGAAGAAGAGGCCCGGGAATCGCTTCACCTCCAAGGCCTGCGAAAGTTGGTGCGGCGGGAAATAATCATATTCGATCGCATACCCCACCTTTGTCATCCGTACATCCTCCAACCCGGGAACGGTTCGAAGGAACGCCAATTGGACGTCGGCCGGAAGAGAGGTGGAGAGACCGTTTACGTAGAGCTCCTGGGTTTCCAATCCCTCTGGCTCCAGAAAAACCTGATGCCTCGGGGAATCAGGGAATCGGACGATCTTGTCTTCGATGGAAGGACAATACCTCGGGCCCCGCCCCGATATCTCGCCCCCGTAGAGGGCACTGCGTTCCAAGTTTTCCTGGACCACCCTCTTCAGCCCATCGTCTGTCCATGTCACCCAACACTGGCGCTGCTCCGGCACTGTCTCTCGTGTATAAAGGCTGAACCGGAAATCTCCTGCCTCACCGGGTTGAGTCGTGACCTTCGAGAAATCCACCGTCCTGCCATCAATCCTAGGGGGGGTTCCCGTCTTGAACCTGGCCACCTCCAAACCACTCCCCTCGAGAGCTTCCGCCAGTTCGACCGAGGGTGCCTCCCCCGCCCGACCACCGGAGATTCCGCCACTCCCGCCGACGTGAATCTTCCCCCTTAAAAACGTACCTGTGGTCACGACAACCGCCCTGCTCTCAAACCGAAGACCGCCCCGTGTCAAAACCTCGAGGACCCCCTCCCCATCCCCCTCAAGCCCGGTTGCGAACTCCTGGAAGAGATCCAGACTGGGGATTTCATCCAGAACCTGACGGACACCCCGAGGATACAGTCCACGGTCGCATTGGGCTCTGGGGCCCCAGACCGCCGGCCCTTTGGATCGGTTCAACATTCGGAAGTGGATCCTCGACGCGTCGGCCGCCCGACCCATCACGCCGCCCAATGCATCGACCTCTCGGGCCACGATTCCTTTTGCCACTCCCCCGATAGCTGGATTGCAGCTCATTTGGCCGATCCGGGCCAAATCCGGGGTCAGCAGAAGAGTCTCACAACCAAGCCTGGCTGAGGCTGAAGCAGCCTCTGCACCCGCGTGACCCCCACCGATCACCACTACGTCGTACCGATTCTTCATCAGGCCGTTGGCAATATCTGAAAGGGGCCAAAAGGAAGGTCATCCGGAGATTCGAGGGCCTCCACGCCATTCACCGACGCTGCGGAAGGACCTTCCCATAGACGGGCTTCAAAGGACCTCACTGCGTCCGGTGATCCCACAACATGAGATTCCACCGAACCATCAAAGCGGTTTCGGACGGTCCCCCTGAGGCCCAGTTCCTCTGCCACACCCCGAGTCCAAACCCGGAAAAAGACCCCCTGAACTCTTCCGGTTATCCGAAAGCCTCTCTGCTCAAAACCGTCGTCCGACACCAAAGTTCTCCTATTTCCCGATGCAAAAGTCGCTGAAGAGCCGATCAAGGATTTCCTCACGGGGAATAATGCCCAATAGCTCTTCTAACGCCGTCTCAGCCGGCCGAAGGTGGGTCGCCGCGACCTCTGCCGGAAGGCCCTGACCCAGAGCGTCCCGGAAAGCCCGAAGCTCAGTCTTCGCCCGGCTGATTCCATCCGCGTGGCGTCTCCTGGTGAGAACCGGAACATCCAAAGGCGTGCCCACCAGGCCCCCGAAGACCATGGCGGGCAGAGTCTCCCGAAGTCGATCCAACCCCTCCCCCGTCCTCACGGAGAGCACGACAACGTCCCCGACCCCCTTGGGCAGGGAGGGCCCTCCAGTATCCGGGCCTCCCAGGGATCCCGTTTGAGTGTGGATCTGGCCTTCCCCACACAAGTCCACCTTCGTCCTCACCAGCACCACCGGGGTGGCTCCCAATCCATCGAGGAATCCAACCTCTTCTTCGCTCAAGGCCCGATCCGCTTCAACACAAAAGAGAATGACGTCGGCCCCGTTGAGATATCTTCGGGCTACCTCGACACCCAACTTTTCCACCTCCTCGTGGGTTTCTCTGAGCCCTGCGGTATCCACCATCCGGAACGGGTAGCCACCCAGAGACACCACCGCCTCGAGGGCGTCCCGCGTGGTCCCTGGGACTTCGGTTACGATGGCCCGTTCCTCCCCCAGAAGCGCATTGAAGAGACTGGACTTCCCCGAGTTGGGTAATCCTGCCAGCACCGTTACCGCTCCCTCCCTCAGGAGTTCACCTTCCGGGGCCGTCTGAAGCAGACTCGTCATGGCCTCTTCAAGGGTTTCGGCTCGGCCCATGATCTCCGCAGTCGGGACGGGTGGATCGTCCTCCTCTGGGAAATCCAGATGATGAACCAGGAGGGCTTCCAGTTGGATGATCCCTGTTCTCAAATCCCCCAGGCGTTCCGAAAGTCCCCGCTCAAGCTGGTGGATGGCAGTACCGTGGAGGGCCGTGCTCCGCGCCTCTATTAGATCCAGGACCGCTTCCACCTGGAGGAGGTCCATCTTCCCGTTCAGGAAAGCCCTGCGCGTGAACTCTCCCTCCTCAGCCTGCCGAGCACCCGCCCGGAGGCAAGCCTCCAGGATCAGAGCCGGAGACAACCAACCTCCATGGCTGGAGATTTCAGCCATGTCTTCCCCGGTGTAACTCTCGGGTGCCGGAAAGAGCGTCACCAGGACCTGGTCCAGGCTCTCCCCCGTTCCCGGGTCCCTGGCCCGGGTTAGCACAACCTTCCTCGGCTCCGGAGTTTCTGAGAGTTCTGGACAGAGACTGATGACGATGGAGAAGGCCGCGGGACCAGACAGACGGCTCACCGCCAGGGCGCTCGGCCCCGGCGGAGTGCCAACAGCGACGATCGTGTCGGGATGGACCATCTCCACTCCTCGAGAGCCCGGTGAGGCTCCTGGGGAGCCTCTGCGCAAATGGGGCGAGCCGCGTTACTCGCGCCCAGCGGCTCCCGGGTTCCGGGAGCCCGGGAGCGGAACCCTATTTGCTCAGGGTTAAGGGACCTTTTGCCTGGGCTTTCTTCCGCTCTCCCGCGATCCAGATCTGCTGGGGCAGGGTGGCGATGTTCGCCGTGGCATAATAGAGGTTCAGCCCCGATGCCAGCTGAGAGAACATGAAGACCATCATGATGGGCATGCCGTACATCATCATCTTCATCTGAGGATTCTGCTGGGGCATGGATCGCATGCTCACCCACTGCAGGAGGAACATGGA
>JBDHMC010000258.1:0-4190 GCA_039656355.1 Gemmatimonadota bacterium
AGTCGCCGGAAAACATCGCCTACCGGAGTCTGGGTAAGGGCCGAGAGGGTCTCGGCAGGGTCAGTCCTCCACCAGGAAGGCTATACCCCAGGCCCCGATTCCGAGGTGGGTAGAGATGACGGGTGTGGCTGGGGCGGAGAGGATCTCCACGTCCCCGTACTCGGACCGAAGAGCCGCTGTCACTTCCTCCACCATTTCAGGACATCCCACGTGGGGAACGCCAAATCTGATCTTGCCTACCTGGGGAGGAATCCTCTCCCGTAATACCTCCATGACCGCAGGCAACACCCTCTTCCTACCCAGGGCTTGACCCACCTTGTCGATTGTCCGCCCATCGGTGGGTACCGAAAAAACGGGCTTTATTCCGAGGACCCTGGCGAACCAGGCCTTCCTGCGCCCTACCCGACCCGATGCCATGAGCCGATCAAATCGATCCACCGTGAGGATTACACCAGATTGAAGACGGATTCTGTTCAGTTCCTCGACAATCTCGACGGGGGAGTGGGCCAGCTCAGCCAGCTCCGCGGCCTTCAGGACCATGAGACCCTGTAGGAGGGAAGCGCCGAGGCTGTCCACCAGATGAACAGGCGCACCGTCGAAGTGGAAGGCGGCAGCTTCCGCTGACCCGAAGGTGCCGGACAGGTTCGAACCCACCATCACCCCAACCACCTCTTCGGCCTCCTCGGCGGCTCTGCTATAGGCCTCCACAAAAGCCCCCGGAGGGGGTTGGGAGGTCGTCGGCAGGTCTCCCTTCCGCCGAAGGGCCTGATGGAACTCTTCGGCAGTGATATCCACGCCGTCCCTGAGGATCTCTTCGCCCCGAACCAGAACCAGAGGTACCACTTTGATCCCGTGGGCCCTGACAATTTCCTCCGGCAGATCCGAGGCGCTGTCTGTAACGATCCCAACGGGTCTCCGGGCCAGGGTCAAATGGCCGCGGGCGGCTCGCGCAGCAGCAGCGTGCTGAGCCTGCATATCTTCGGCCTTGTGCGTGACAAGATCCCCCAGAGTCTTCAAATAGGCGAAGACCCGATCCGGTTCATCGGTGTGAACGTGGACCTTGAGAACCTCGTCGGAGCGGACCACGATGAGGGAATCCCCCTCCTGCCGAAGCCTCTCTCGAACCTCCATCTGCTCAGGAAGGCCTTCCCCTCTGACAAGGGCTTCGGTGCAATACCGAAAGCGCTCAGCTTCGGCAGGGTACTCGACCTGCCCTACCGCCGGAGCCGTCTCGGAGAAGGCCGGAGGACGGTCAGGAGAGACCAAGGGATCCCCGTGGATATAACGGACCACACCCTCGAGAAGGTGGACGAATCCCTTCCCGCCGGCATCGACCACTCCGGCCTTTTTCAGGACCGGGAGGAGGTCGGGCGTTCGTTCCAGAGAAGCTCTGGCACGATCAGCCAAGTGCGCCATCAACTGCTGAAAATCGTGGACTTTGGCTTCCGCGGCTGCCATAGCCGTGTCACGCATCACCGTCAGGATCGTGCCCTCTACCGGACGCTCCAAAGCGTTGTTGAGCCGGTCGGCTCCAGCGTGGAGGGCGGACCCAAATTCCTTGGCGCCAATCCTCTCCTTCCCCCTGGTCTGCGCAGCGAAACCAAGGAGGAAGTGAGACAGCATCATCCCGGCGTTCCCCCGGGCCCCAAGAACGGAAGCCTGAGCAGCTTCGTGGGCCACGGCGTGAAAATCCCGATCCTCGTTCTTTCGAAGGTGGTCGGCGATAGCCTGAACCGTCAGGGAAAGGTTGGTGCCTGTGTCGCCATCGGGGACCGGGAACACGTTGATCCGGTTCAACTCCCGGCGCTGGTATTGGATATACTCGCAGGCTGCCAGCAGGGAGCGTCGAAGCCGTGGACCGTCGAGGTATGCGATGCGCATGATACCCGAAGATCTAAAACCACCGGTCTTTTTGCAACGAACTTGGCCCTTTTCGGCTTGGCTGGGATCGACCTCGGTTCCGTCAGATCAGGGTCGGGTCTGCTATGATCTCCACCAGGCTAGGTCCCTCATGGGCAAGGGCTCGGGCCAGGGCCTCGTCCATTTCTCCGACCTTTGTGACCCGAATCCCAAGGGCCCCACAGAGTTGAGCATACTGGGAGAAGTCCGGGTTTTTCAGGTCGGTCTCCCAGACATCCCAATTCCCGGACCGCTGCTCTTTGGAGATCTTGCCCAGCTGGTCGTTGTTCAAGAGCACGTGGGTGATGTTCATTCCGTATTTCACCGCGGTGGTGAGCTCCGCCATATACTGTCCGAACCCGCCATCACCGGAAATACAAACCACTTTCCGCCTGAAGAATTGGGAGCCCTCTTCCTGCGTGGCCGCCCATGCACCCAATGCCGCCGGGTAGCCGAACCCGATGGAACCCAGGTAGCCGGACATCAGGACCGCCTGCCGCCTACATTCGAAATACCGACCGAAAGAGTAGGTGTTGTTCCCGACGTCCACGGTAATGATGGCGTCCTCGGGAACCAGCCGGCTGAGGGCCGCAAAGATGGCGGCGGAACCCACCCCCTGTCCCTGGTCGTCGAGCTCACGGCGAGCCTTCTCCTCCCTCCAAATCCGCCAGCGCTCGGCAACTTCACCCGTTTGATCCACAGAGTCCGTGCCCGGCGCCAGCCCTTGTCTCAGGGACTCAGCGGTCACGCCGATCTCACCCCACACAGGAACATCGACCCCGTGGAACTTGCCGAGAATCATGGGATCCAAATCCACCTGTATGGTCTTCTTCTTCGGCGTAATCCCCGTATGGTTGCTGAAGCTGGCTCCGAACACGAGGAGTACGTCGGCTTCGTTCATGAACCAGGATGCGATGGGCGTCCCACTCCTGCCCAGGACCCCACAAGCCAGAGGGTGGTCGTCAGGAATGAGGCCTTTCCCCTTGAATGTGGTGATGACCGGCGCCTTCAACAGCTCAGCCAACTCGTTGACCGCGTCCATCTGGAACCGAGAGCCATGACCAACGATGATCACCGGGCGGTTTGCACCCCTCAGGAGCTTTAAGGCTTCATTCAAGCTCTCGGTGGGCGGGGAAATCCCGGGAGGCGTTATACGACCGGCGGAGGACCCGGGGCTGGCGCCCTCCGGGACCGGAAGATTCTGGACCTCGTCGGGGAAGATGAGGTGAGCGACTCCTCGATTCAGGATCGCGCTCTTGCAGGCGAGGTTCACCAACTCTGCGTGCCTGCTGGTTTGAAGAACCGGCTGGCTCCACTGGGCCACCTTTCCAAAGGCGGCTTGGAGATCCACTTCCTGGAATGCCCCGGGCCCAAGGACCTGCGTGTCCACCTGCCCCGTGAGGGCCAGGACCGGCGATCGGTCCACATTGGCGTCCCAAAGACCCGTGAGAAGGTTGGTCGCACCGGGGCCGGCAATGGAGAGACAGGCAGCGGGCCTACCTGTGAGCTTCCCATAGGCCGACGCCGCGAAGGACGCCGCCCCCTCGTGCCGGATCCCGTAGTACCTGAGGTGCCCCTTTTCTTCCTGGGCCCGGACAGCATCAGCCAACCCCAGGTTGGAGTGGCCCACCATCCCCCAGACGTGTCGGATGCCCCAGTTCACCATGGTCTGAACCATGAGATCCGAGATGGTCTCCCCACCGTCCTTCTCCGAGGGAAACCCCACGTAGACACCATCCTCCCGTACTTCCACGGGAAAGGACGGAACACCATCTTCGAAGCTCCCTGGGGAGCGACCGGTGGTGGGGTGAAAATCCCATCCGTGCCACGGGCAGCGAAGCCAGCCGTCCTCAATGGAGCCTTCGCCCAGCGGTCCCCCTTGGTGAGGGCAGCGGTTGTCCAATGCTCCGTATTCTCCCTGGTGCCGGGTCATGCACAGGGTGGTATGGTTGCATGTCACCGGCGTCACCCGGCCTTCTTCAAGCTCATCCGTCTCCAGGACCCTTTGCCATTGAATGGGCCCAGATTCAGTCGGCCCACCCGTACCCGAGGAATCTCCCTCGCCTTGGCTCATATATCCTCACACATTGGCTACATTGAAGACTCGCAGCGGCGACTCCGTATGAAATGCAACGTAGCGCCAGATCGCACTAGAGAACGAAACCTTTATTGAGAGTGAAAACCATGAAGACATGGTGGAAGTTCCCGATTCTTCTATTGCTCATTTCATCCCTCCCGGTCATCCAAAGCTGCGGTGGCGGCGCCGGAGCCTGGGAAGGTACCATCACAGA
>JBDHMC010000259.1:0-5565 GCA_039656355.1 Gemmatimonadota bacterium
CACCAGTCCCATCATCACCACGGCCAGAATGGTGCGGGCAATACGTGCAGACCTCATGTCGAATCTCCTCGTCTACAGCTTCTGGTCGGCCGCTCACGGTGCGGTCGATCACGCCATGGAAGGTACGACCCTGGCCGTGCTCCAGCAGCATCCTAGCGGGTTTTTGGTTTCTTCTTCTTCGGCTTTGGTTCAGGGAGTTCCTTCGCAGTGATTCTCACTAGCTCGGTGATCCAGTCTCGATTCTCCAACTCCTCTCCGATCAGAAAGCTCATCTTGGCTCCTGGATAGGGCGGCGCCTCGACGACTTCTCCGATAAACGACCTCCCCGCCTCCGTCGGCTTGATGAAGAGTTGGTTGTCGCAAACGAGGGCTGTGACCTTGTCATCACAATAGATCGCATACTCCCCGAACATCTTCCTGGACCTGATGTCTCCGGCATTCTCGAGCTGATCGACGATGAAGTCCACGAAGTCCTGGTCAGATGCCATTCGAACAATCCTCCGTTGGCCTAGTACTGCAGCACCTTTGTCGGCAACGCGGTCGGCTGCATCAGCTTAAAAATTGGCATGATGGACGGCCCTCTCCCCTCTCTTGGCGGCCGAGGTAGTACAGCATCCATCGCGTTCCAGCGCACAACACTGTCGTTGGTTTCCGGTTCAAGCAGATGGGCGGCAACGCGCCCCATGATCTGTCCGGTCCGGATGATGAATGTCCCTTTGGGGAAAGTCCCCGTTTGCGTGACCGTCTCATCGGCCAACAGCACGGTTACCGCGGCGGGATGATCGTATTCCGCATTGTATTCAATCCCTTCTAACTGGTACGCCTCGACTTCTATTTCGGTGTCTTCCTGCAGCACTTCGATCATGATGTTCTGGTTCTTGAGCATCTCTATGGCATTGACCGCCCTTGGCTCCAGAATGTAGGCAAATGGCCGCTTTCGTTCTTTCAAGACGATGGACTTCTTCTGCAGTCTCCCCGTTACCGGTACTAATGTCGGGTTGTCACGGGGACCGGATGCGAAGAGGTAGTTTACCGTCCAGTCTTCAGGCCCATACTCCACCTGAACAGGGATCATACCCTGTGCGTTCTGCCCCAACTCGATGGTTTCGAACCGGGCGCCGTTGACCACCTCGAAGAGCCGGTCCTTATGTTCAATGGCGTACTGTAATACAGCTTTGAACGATACCACGCCGGTGAGTGCGCCGGTCTGCCTGTCCTGTCCCGGAGATTCAAACAAGATGCCGACATTATTGATGAAGGCGGCGTAGTTCCGGCTGATGCGCGGATCGAATCCTCCTCCGGACCACACTGTGCTGTCCTGCCTGCTCGCCCCTGAATACCAGAATGAACGATATCCGGCCTCTTCGTTCTTCTTATCGACGTAGGGGAAGATCTCAAAATCGCATAGGTCGGTTATGCGTGGATCGGGGGTCGCATGACTGTTCGCCTGATAGGTGATGTTATAGGGATACGAACCCCCGTTATGGCCGTCCACCGATATGTGGGGGTGCCACGTGAGTAGGAGGTTCTGTACCAGGTTCCGAGTCTCCGGCGTCTCCAGCTTCATGTAGTCTCGGTTGAGGTCTACGCCCCGCGCATTCCCCCGGGTAGAGCGCTCGAATCCATCCAGATTCACCGACGGGGCGACAAGCACCACGAGGTCGTCAAGAAACCCGTTCGCTTCCGTGCCGGGTGTTGCCAGTTCCCTGACCAACAGGAGGCTGGATTCCCTGAGCGTTTTTTCCCCACCGTGGACGTTGGCGTAAATAAGAACGATGGGCTTTCCTGATGCCATCGCCTCCCAGGGGTGTGTAATAAGCGGCCGGCTGAAAATCGCATACGGCTGTACCCTGCCTTCCATCGATCTTCCGAACGACGACAGCAGCATATCTTCTGAGGTTGCCTGCACGTCCTGCAGGAACGTCATCAATTCTTCATACGACGTATACTCTTCAAATCCGGATTCCTCATGTGCCGTGCGAAGCACCTGGGTTGTAACCGGAGCGGCGAATAGAGCAACCGCAGCCATGGCCAGGAGCCAAGAAAGCATCTGTTTCCTCAATAGAGCCATGATCTTCCCTTGTATCGGCGATAGGAAAGAGAACCCACCTTAGGGTTGGTTTTACCTCTGGGAACGTGGGGGGGTTCGGTCAAACCCGGCAAGATCGGGGAGAAACGATCATTTGCACGGCAAGAATCTCACGGTTGATTCCATCTCTTCCAGCACCTCTCCAAACACCTGGAGCATGGCCTCGATTTCCTCACCCGTCGTGTCCCGAGAAAGGGAGACCCGGATGGCGCAGTGTGCATCCGCCTTGGACATCCCCATGGCCAGGAGGGCGTGGGACGGGTCCGGATCCCCGGCCTTGCAGGCTGATCCCGATGAGAGGGCTACCCCCCACTGATCCAGGGCGATGACCAGTGACTCTCCCCGGAGTTCCGGGAGCGTGAGGTTCAGGGTGTTCGGGAGACGCTGATCCCTTGATCCGTTCAGCCGTGCTCCTGGCACAAGCTTTCGGATCCCCGCCTCCAGCCTGTCACGGAGGTTCTCGATCTCTTGCCTCTTGTCCATGGCGAAGCCGGCCAACTCTGCAGCCAGGCCCAGCCCCGCGATACCCGGGACGTTTTCGGTTCCCGCTCGGAGACCTGTTTCCTGCCCGCCCCCGTGGATGAGGGGTTCCAGATGCACGCCCCGTCTCACGTAGAGGGCCCCCACACCTTTGGGTCCGTGGAACTTGTGACCCGAGAGGGTGAGGAGATCTACGCCCAGGACCTCCACCTCCACGGGGATTTTACCTATGGCCTGGACGGCATCGGTGTGGATCCAGGCCCCGTGGGACCGAGCCAAATCAGCGATTTCCTTAATCGGCTGGAGAGTCCCCACCTCATTATTGGCCAGCATTACCGAAATGAGGATGGTATCCTCTTCTAGAGCGTCGGCGATGTTTTCCACCGACACCCTTCCCTCTCTATCCACCCCCACGTAGCTGACCCGGAAGTCCCGTCCTTCGAGAAAACGACAGGCATCGAGGACCGCAGGGTGCTCCACCGTCGTGGTGATGATATGGCGACCCTCCGCCTCCCGAGCGAAGGCCGCACCTTTCAGAGCCAAGTTGTTGGCCTCGGAACCCCCACCGGTGAAAATGATTCGTCGGGTTTTGGTGCCCAGGAGATTGGCCACACGGCGTCGGGCTACCTGAACCGCTTCCTTGGCTTCCCTACCCTGGGTGTGGATACTGGAGGGGTTGCCGGCGAGTCCGTCCATTCGGGCTTGCACCACCTCCACCACCCGAGGATCGGGGATGGTGGTGGCGTTGTTGTCCAGGTAGACATAGCGGGAGGGTTTCCTCTTCGGCACGGCTCCCAGGAATTGGAGTTCGAGCCCTGAGCAAGAGGCTCGATCCGTAGCTTTCGCCGCCCATGCGCGATCCTCGCCGGTCCCCTCACCTACCTTCGTGACCTGGGCCAGCAGGCATTTGTAAACCGGGAAACCCGAGATCGCGTCAAGGTTCCCGATATCAGTCAGTTCGTTGACGTTGGACCTCTGCCAGGCCTTCGAACCCTGGGGACCTCCCCCACCCATGTCGCACTCGATGGCTCCCTGGACGATGTCTTCGGTGACGGCGGCCCGGAACTGGACCGTTCCCCGAGGCGTCTCTACTTTCACCAAATCGCCAGAGGAAATCCCCCTGTTTGTTGCATCGTCGGGGTGCATCTCGACAAGGGGTTCCGGGTGATCCTTCGAAAGACCCGGGACGCCATGGTGCTGGGAACGGAAGTAACTCTGCCTACGAGCCCCCGAGTTGAAAACCAGAGGGAACTCCCGGTTCAGATCAGGTCTGGACTGAGGGCCCTCAACCGGCTCGGTGTATTTAGGAAGGGGTTCGTAGCCGTGGTCCTCAAGAAACATCGAGGCGATCTCGAACTTGCCCGACGGGGTGTCAAAACCCGGGTTACCATCGGGGCGAAGGCCTCCTTTCTCCCACTTTTTATACTCCATCATAGGAGAGGGGATCTTCACCGTTCCGCCGGCTTCCCGGACCTCCTCCAAGGTGAACCCGGACCCATTCAGGACGTGGCGAACCAACTCCTCCTCGGTCTGAGGATAGAGGTCTCCATACCCAAGGCGGTTTGCCAGTTCCGCCATGATGAGGTAGTCGTTTCGGGCCTCTCCTACCGGCTCGTCGGCGTAAGCCGCATCCGCCGTCATCTTCCGATCAATGCACACCGCAAAGTCCAGCTTTGATAGAGTCTCCCGCCAAACGGGGGTTTGAGGCCAGGATGTCAGGATGGAGCCCCCGTGGATGATAAGGCCCCGAATGGGGTAGGGATCGTCCTTCAGGACCGCATCCACCAGGCCAAGGGCATGGGATTCCCCTCGGTAATGGGTGTACACGGGGAACCGATCTCGAGCTACCGCCAGGTCCACTTTCGGGTTCGGGAGAAGCCCCGAGCGGTTGATGGGGAAATGGCTATCCCGCTGGGCCAGCCCGATGCCTCCAGGGACATCGAGTTGCCCTGCCAGCGCGAATAGCGTCAGCACAGCCCGGATTGCCTGGACCCCGCTATTGGAATACTCGAGGCCCGTGTACATGACCGGAGCGGCCCCCTGGGCTTCGGCAATACGCCGGGCCAGTTGGACCACGGTCTCCGCTGGCACTCCGGTGGTGGCTTCCACCACCTCAGGCCGGAAGTGCTGCACGTAGGTGGAGAGCTCCTTGAAGCCCCGGGTCCAGTCACGGGCAAAGGACTCGTCGTAGAGCTCTTCGTCGATGAGGACGTGTATCAGCCCCAGGGCCAATGCGCCATCGGTTCCCGGGCGAATGGGAATCCAATCAGCCTCGGTTCGAACGGCCGTTTCCGTGCGCCGTGGATCGATGACGATGATATCGGCACCCCTCCTCCGGGCCGCTTCCAGCCGGTGCATGTCCAGTGGAGGTGAATCGGTGGCGGGATTGGCTCCCCAGATCACCATGAGTTCGGCGTTTTCGATGTCGGTGAACATGTTCACCAGCATCCGCCCCATGGTCACATGAGGGGCGATCATCGCGAAGGAGACGTAGCAGAGCGCCCCCACTCCCATGGTGTTGGGTGAGCCGAAGGGAAAGAGAAGGCTGGACGCCGAGGAAACGGCCGCCTCTTTCGGTTGATACACATCGCAGAGGGACAGCTCGAAGGCTCCACGTCCCGTGTAGATGGACATGCCCTCGGGACCGTATTCCTCCTTGATCTTCTCCATCCCGGAGACGATGCCGTCGTAGGCCTCGTCCCAACTGATCCGCTCGAACTCGTACGTGCCCTTGGGGCCCACCCGGCGCAGGGGATACTGGAGCCTATCGGGGGAGTGAACGATCTCGGGGGCGTGTTGTCCACGTTTGCAGATCATTCCCAGAGAATGGCCCTCGTCAGCTTCGATGGAGACCAGCCTCCCATCTTCCACTCCCACCTTTACCCAGCATCCGGCGGGGCAGATTCCGCAGATGCCCTCTTTCACTTCCCTCACCTCTGCCATGCCAGGGGAAGGGTCGTGATCTCCTCTCCTTTGACCCCGGCCAGGGCCAGGGC
>JBDHMC010000260.1:0-4178 GCA_039656355.1 Gemmatimonadota bacterium
CAGAGTTACCAACCCAACGCCTACAGCGAGGACGACCTCGAACTTCTGCAGGCCATCGCCGACTTGGCCGTAGTGGCCATCAACAACTCCCAGCACGTAAATCAACTGCACGCCCGTCGAAGGGAGGCCGAGCGGATCGAAGAGATTGGGAGGGCTGTTACCAGCTCCCTGGACGCCAAGGAGGTCCTCCGAACCGTCAACGATGCAGTTCTGGAACTCCTTCAGGCCGACGGATCCACAGTGTGGCTCCTGGAGGATGGTCAGGCCAAGGTAGCCTCTTCCGGGGGGAAGATCCGGCTGCCCGAGGGCATGCTCTGGGCCCTGAGTGACGATCTCCGGGAGGCCCTGGTAACGGACCGCCGGCCGGTCATCGTGGAAGATCTCTCCAAGTCCCAACTCATCTCACCAGAACTCGCCAAGGAGACCAAAGCCGGCTCCATCCTCCTGGTCCCGCTGGTTCTAGACGACGAGGTGACGGGCGGGTTGTCGGCCAGCAAGGTCCAAAAGGGACCGATCGCCCAAGAGGAGATAGAGGTCCTAAAACGTCTCGCCAACCAGACGACCGTTGCTCTCGCCAATGCCCGACTTCACGAGAGCATCCGAGCCCTCTCCCTCACCGATCCCCTCACTGACCTTCCCAACCGGCGTCATCTGGATTTGCATCTGCGGCGGGAGGTAGCCGCGGCCCGTCGTGGACGGGACGTGAGCGTGGTGCTCTTCGACCTGAACGATTTCAAATTCCACAACGATCGTCTGGGTCACGTGGTCGGGGATCAGATGTTACGACATTTCGGGCGAATCTTACTAAGCGAAACCAGGGCGATGAACCTGGCAGCCCGCTACGGCGGGGATGAGTTCATTTCCGTCCTCACCGACATCCCGCAGGAAGGCGCCAAGAGCCATGCAAGAAGGGTGGAGCGCCGACTCGCTTCCCATCCGGTCCTGTCCGGCTACGGCCTCACCATCAGCTACGGCATTGCCCAGTTCGACCCGGTCAAGATGTTCGAGATCGAGGATTTGATCCAAAAGGCGGATCGTGAGTTGTACCGAGCCAAGCAGGCACGGAAGCAGGCCCACGAACGCCCCTGAGATCCATGGCCCTCAACCCAAAAGAGAGAGTCGCCTAGGCGGGCGACCCTCACTCTTGATGCAAATTCAATCGTTTGGTTAGGACCCCTCAGACCGGTACACCCTCCACCTCTCCGACCTCCGCCTCTCCGACCTCCGCCTCAAGGGACTCGGGTTCAGCCATCGGCTGCCAAATCTGCACCGCCGGGAAGGTGGTGAGAAACCACCTGACACTCCAAAAGAAAAGGCCCAGGAAGAGAAACCCTATGGTGGGCTCGAGGACTGTGATGGTGGGGTTCCCGTCATGGATGGAAGGCACCACCATGAGGTATCGCTCCAACCAGAGACCAACCAAAATCACGGTGGCGAAAAGCCGTAGAATCCACGGCGTGATCTTAGCTTTTCGACCAATTAGGCCCGCAAAAGGGACGACGAAACAGAGGGCGATCGCCAGGACGGTCAACCCGCTCCAAGGAGCTTCGGCCCGATGGATGATCCACGCCTGCTCCCAGGGAAGCTTGCCGTACCAGATCACCAAGTATTGGGAGAAGAATAGGTACGCCCAGAAAACGGTAAAGGCGAAAACCAGCTTCCCCAGGTCGTGCAGTTGCTGAACACCCATGAGCTTGTTGAGGTCAGGATCCCGCCCCTTCGCATAGACCGTGGCCCAAGCCGTCGCAGCTACTCCTCCCCACAGGGCCCCCATAAAGAACCAGGCGCCGAAGATGGTTGAGAACCAGTGGGGCTCCAGAGACATGACCCAGTCGAAGGCCACGATGCTCATCACCACTGCGTAGAGGAGGACCAGAGCGGGAGCGATCCGATTCATCCGCCGATAGCTCCGGGCCTCTTCCTTCTCCTGACCCTGCCAACTCTGGGTAAGCCTCTCCATCCACCTGATCCGGCCTTGGTCGTTACCCACTCCCCCTCCACCCTTCACCAGCCCCAGATCGGGTCGGAGAGCTAAGTACGCCAGGTAAAGGAACCCCCCGAAAAGGAGAGCCAGCCCCACCAGGTTTCGTGTGATAAGAAAGGGGAGGTTCAAATATGCGGCTTTTTTCTGGACCACCGGGTCAGAGGCCATCGCCTCGATCCAGGGGAAATACTCCTCTCCAAGGCCAAGCATCGGAATAAGAAGGAGGAAGGAGATGGGCAGAAAGGCCGAAAAAGCCAGGCCCACCCTCCGAACCGACCAGTTCCAACGTGCCTTGGTAATGGTGGTGGCTGCCGTCAGGACCATGGCACCGCAAGCGATGCTGGTAAAGAACAGCCAGTTCACTATGTAAGCTCTCCAAGCCTGGGCCGGGTCTCGCGTGAGAGTCCCGAAAAAGGAGATCAGGCCGAGAAGTATAAGGATCCCAAAGAACACATTCGCCCCCCTGGACCGGGGGAGAAAGCGAACCGGAATCTCTTTAGGAATATGGATCTGACCCATGCTCTCTTCCTCAGTTGGAGGGGGGCGTACCCCCTCCTTCATCCAGAATCGGGGGCGAAGCCACCCCCTGCAGCACTCGGAGGTAATTCACCACGTTCCACCGATCGAAATGGGCGATCCGATGGCCATACGAAGGCATGACTGCCCCCCCCATTCTGATCATCCCGTAGATGTACCCGTCGGTGAATTCCTTCACATGATTCGCCGTCAGGGGAAATGGCGGGTAACCGGCCGGGAGGATGTAGCCAGATATTCCGTCCCCGGTCGGTCCATGGCAGGGGGCACAGAATCTAAGGAAGAGCTCCTCGCCCCGGTCGAGAGACTCCTCCGTTGCCGGCACAGGGTTCGGAAGGTTCACTACCAAATCGACCTTGTTGGTCAGATCCAATTTAGTAAAGGGGGGTGGGAAGTCCTCGAGACCCTCCGGTTGCCCGACGTTCACTTCACCGATCTTCGCCGGGAAATTCCCTGAAGCAAAGGGGACCGATCCATCCGGGGCTGACAATGGGTCCTCGTAAGGATCGAAGGACGACTGGTCCCTCATACTTCCGCCAAAGATGCCGACCATGACATCGTCCAAGGGGGAACACCCCACCGATATCATGAGCAAACCCACCAGCCCCAATCGGGTCCAGGCCACCCGGAAGTGGTTAAACATGAGCCACCCCCTCCGGGTCTTCCCGGAGCTCCGCTGGCTCTCGATCTGCTAAGATCTTCCGGGCCTCCCCAACTCTCTCCGGTGAAGCCGAGACATACACCCCGAATCGGCCAGAGCTGAATTCGGGGTCGTAGACCACCAGGGGTTTCAGATGGGGGAGCCGGGTGTTGATGAAAAAGCCAATAACGGTGGAGAGGGCCCCGAAAAGAATGGTCATCTCGAAGGCGATGACGATGAAGGCCGGAATGGAGACGATGGGCTTCCCGCCTACCACCATGGGCCAATCCATAGCCGTAAAAATGGAAAGGGCGAATCCCGTTGCGGTGCCGGTAAGAGCACCCACCAGCGCAAAGACCCGTACGGAGCTCTGCCCGTACCCCAGGGCGTGCTCCAGGTCATGCTCTGGTACCGGTGCATACGCCTGAATGGACTTCCTCTTGAACCCGGCCTTCCGAAGAGCCTCAATGGCCTCCACAGTTGAATCCAGGTAGTCGAAGGAAGCAAGAATCCCCTGCTTTGATCCGCTCATCAGGCTGCCCCCTCCTTCCTCGCACCCCGCAAGGGTGGCGGAAGGACCTCTTTGAGTTCGGCGATGGCCACCGGCGGCAGGATCCGGGTGAAGATCAGGAACCAGAAGAAGAACCACCCAAAACTCCCCACCATAATTCCCATCTCCACCATGGACGGTCGGTAGAGGCCCCAGGCAAACGGCTCGTACTCATGAGAAAGGGAGGTGACGATTATGACGAATCTCTCGAACCACATCCCAATGTTGATGAAAAGGGAGATGACGAAGAGTGCGGGAATGGAATGCCTCACCCGCTTGAACCAGAGCATGACCGGGACAAGCCCGTTACAGACAAGCATGGTCCACGTAGCCCACCAATAATCCCCGAAAAGTCGATTCCAGAACACGGACCGCTCCACCTCCTCCCCACTGTACCACGCCATAAAGAACTCAGTGAGGTAAGCATAGAGCACGATGAGGGAGGTAAGGAGAATCAACTTTGCCATGGC
>JBDHMC010000261.1:0-4154 GCA_039656355.1 Gemmatimonadota bacterium
CGCGAAGCTTGAGACCTGGGCGCTTCCTAGGGGTTTTGGTCCGACTTCAGAACTTCGGGTGTGGGGACGATACTTTTTTGAGGGGCTATAGGTCCCCATCGTACGGATTATTCCGTCCAAACTTCACACCGACCCTGAGATTCAGGAGCGGCAGTTGGACAAAGCATCCATTTTCGGTTTGTTCACAGGGGTGGCCCTGATCATCACCTCTATCCTCCTAGGGTCCAATCTGGGGACGTTCGTCAATACCCAGGGGATCCTGATTGTGGTGGGTGGAACCCTGGGAGCGACCAGCCTCGCCTTTCCCACGGATGAGCTGAAACTCATCTGGAAGGTGAGCAGGAGAGTCTTCCATCATCCTGGAGATGAGATGGTTGTCATCTCCCAGTACCTCATCAAAGCCCTCCAAGTCCTCAAACGTGAAGGCCCCGTAGCCCTCGAGAACATCGCCGACGAGGCCCCCAACAAGGCGTTGCAGAAGGGGCTTCTCCTCATTGCTGACAATACTCCCTTGGACACCATGCATGAAATCATGGCCTCGGAGAAGAAGTACACGGAGGAGCACCACCGTATCGGCCAGAAGATGTTCACGGAGATGGGAAAATTCGCACCGGCCTTTGGGATGGTGGGTACCCTCATCGGTTTGGTCCAAATGCTCTCGGACATGAGCGATCCAGCGAACATCGGGCCAGCCATGGCCGTAGCCCTTCTCACCACCTTCTACGGTGCAGTCCTGGCAAACCTCGTCTTCCTACCCATGGTCACCAAGTTGGATCGTCGGATCGGAATCGAAATCACCCAGATCCATCTTTGTGTCGTGGGCCTGGACGCCATTCACCGAGGTGTCAGCACACAGATCCTACGTGAGAAGCTGAAGGCTTTCATGAACCAGCAGGAAGATAAGGCAGAGGCAGCCCTGCAACCGGCTGCGTGAGACCGTCATGGCTGATCAGGGGTTCCGACCCGATCCGGAAGAAGGGGCTTCGACTGCACCCGTTGAAGAGGGAGCCCCCTCCTGGACGGTCACCTTCGGGGACATGATGAGTCTTCTCCTGACCTTCTTCATTCTCCTCTTTTCCATGTCCGAGCTGGAGATGGAGAAGTTTCTGCTCGCCAGTCAATCCCTCCGACAGGCCATGGGGGGTACTGCGGAGGAAACCATCGCCGATCCCATGGGCCTCATGCCGAACCCGGTTGACCCCGACCTGAAGTTGCAGGCCCCCGGCAAGACCGAGGGTGCCACGGACAACCCCGAGGACGGCCACGGCATGGCAGAGTCCCTTTTGGACAACTTCACCGATTCCTACCTGGACCTGATCCAGGAGCGCCTTCAGAAGTTCGTCGATGAGAACAGCCTGGAGAATTCGGTGAGCGTCGATAGGGAGCCGGACGGCGTGTACATGAGAATGGAGACCGGAGCCCTGTTCCGCTCGGGAGAAGCGGTCATCCAACCCGGGGGCGGTGCAGTCCTGCGATACCTCTCAGAGATCACCCAGGAGTTGAATGTCGGGGTGGTGGTTTCCGGGCACGCAGACGATCAGCCCATTTCCAACGCCGCCTTTCCATCCAACTGGGAACTCTCAGCCGCTCGGGCGGCAGGAGTGGCCCGGTATCTGGTGCAGGACGGCCATCCACCCACCATGGTAAGAGTGGAATCCTACGGGGAGTTCAGGCCGGTGGCCGACAACAGCACCCCAGAGGGACGGGCACAGAACCGGAGAGTGGAGCTCTTCTACTCTCGCGAGGACGTCCGCACGGCTGCAATCCGCTGGAGCACAGAAGAGGAGCCGGTGGGGGATCCGGTAGAGGAGCCGGTGGGGGACCCGGTGGGCTGACCCGGGTCGCCGTCAGGAGCCTGTCCCTACCGGTTCTCCTTAGAGCCCCCCCGGCGGGCCAGCGTTCAGCTTGATTTCCTTCACAGTCATAGTCATCTCCACGCCCCCCTCACCACCAAGCGCTGCTTCGATCTGATCAATCTGGGCGCCCATCATCCCTTCCATCATGGCTCTTTGCGCTTCGGGCATGTTGGCGAGCTGTTCCCGCATTTGCTCCAGTTGAGCCCTGAGTTCCTCCTGGTCGACGTTCGCTGCCTCCAAGACCCCCTCAGTGATCACCCGAGTCACAAAGGGGTGAAGGTAGCCGTCCACTTCCCGGTAGTCCTCCATGAACATGGTCATGTGAAACGTCGAAAGACTGCCGTCCTCCTGAAGGGCCTCCCCCTCCATCTCGAGCTTCCGCATGACGAGGTCTTCCTCGTCAAGGGAATACTGGAAGGAGCGAGGGCGGAATTCTGCGGTTCCCTCAGCCCCTCCGGGAAGGCCAGGTAACTCCAGGCCAGTAAAATCATCGATGAGACAGACTTGGACGGTACGGCCATCCAACTGCTCCGTACCAACCAGGCGAGTCCGTTCCACCCACTCTTCCTGGAATGGGTTGGACCAGTCGGCCTGCGCCATATCCGGAGGGATCGGGTTGGTCATGCCACCTACCGACACGGAGACAGGGATGAGGACGGGGGTGCCACCGGCGTCCCTCTTCTCCATATACATGGTCATCTCCATGCCCATCATGTCCTGAACGATGGTCACGTTGTTCACCCCAGCGAGGCGCTCGGCTTGGGCGGCCACAGCCCGCCTCATGAGGTCGGCAGCGTCTTGGGCATTCACCAGTGCTGGAAGGGCAGCCAGGACCGCCACCGCCAATATCATGTTCCGGAAAAACAATGTGTGAGTCCTCATTTGGGGTTTTCCTCCTTACCGGGTGGCAGCGTCCTGTTCACGGCCTCCAACACCTCATCCTTCGAAAAGGGCTTCTCCAGAATATGATCCGCTCCCAGAAGAACGGCGTCACTGAGAGCCTGGTCTCGGGAGAGGAGTCCACCACCTGACATGGCCAGGACTCGGGCATCAGGGAAGGTTTTCCTGATGTTTACCATCAACTCGATCCCGTCCATCCCCGGCATGAAGATGTCGGTAACTACCAGGTCCGCCGGCTTTCCTTCGAACTGCCGAAGGGCGCCTTCTCCGTCCAAGGCCTCGGTGACGGTATGCCCGACACCTTCCAAGATTTTCCTCAGAACCTGCAAAACCCCAGGCTCGTCATCGATGATGAGGATCTCCGCCATCTCTTCTCTCTCTCTGCGTCAGCAAAGGTCTGCGATTGCCGTTCTTCTGCCCTGCTGTGACGAAAGGTCCAGCTTCGTGCACATTCAGAACGTGGCCAAAATTCGGTGGAGCGTCCAGGGTCTTTGAGAAGGTCAGGACAGGCCTGTTTCATACCATCGATGCCTTGCGTGCTTTTATGGTACTATCTCAAAAAGACGGAAACCCTACTCGGTCAGCATATACACCGCGAATGTGGCAAGCCAATGCTCTCCTGCATAGTTGCCACTGGCGATGTGAGGCAGCGTCGCCTGCGCGTGTCGAACCGCTGAATCGAGGAGAATCGGTCGAACGGGATCTCCCTCGGGGAGGGCCTCCGCAATGAGCCGCATGCACCAGGCTCGGCTAAGGTTCAAGCCGTCCAGATGGACGATCTTCGGATCGGCACGGTCCGAGACTTCAGCCGGCTGCAGCAGGGATTCGGGTTCCCCTGCCTCCAAACCAGGAAGGAACTCATGGAACCATGAGGAAAAAGCCTCCACACCCAGGACCCTGCGCATGAGGTCCGCCTCCATGAGAGAACGAGAGAAAAAGTCGTCCCCGTCGGGCTCCCACTGAGCTGGATAGTTCTTGTCCCCGGCGAAGTATGTCCTGGCTCTTTCGAGGAGGAGATCCTCCAAGGGCTTGTGGCCCACGGCCCTCGCGTAGTCCAGGGCGAAGGCGATCCCGAAGGCGGTATTGGGGTGGACGCCTCTGCGAATGGGATAATCCTGCTTCGGAAGGAACTCCAGGTACCGGCGTGCAAAGGCGTCGGCCAAGGGTCCTAGGTTCGCCCTCCAACGTCTTCCGTCCTCATCGTCCCATCCGTGCAGCTCTTCGGTCAGCTTCAGCAGCCAGGCCCAACCGTACGTCCGCTCGAAGGAGGCCCGGCTTGGTTGATCAAGGTAGGCAAGTTCCACCGCCACGTTTTCCTCGGTAATCAGAGCATCCAGGGTGGTCCTGATCTCCACCGCTTCCGGAAGCCCCGGGAAGCGCTTCAGGAGCCGAACCAAA
>JBDHMC010000262.1:0-4144 GCA_039656355.1 Gemmatimonadota bacterium
TATCTGGGGCCTGACCTACCGCATTCTCACGGGGTTTTTCGAGATCCTCCGTGCCGCCGGATCCTCCCATGGACCATCCAAACCTCTTAGCTCCCAGAAACCTCCATCCACTCGGCAATAAAGACGTTGGTGTTTCCCGGATGGCTCTCATTCCGGTTGGAACCGAACACCAAGTACTTTCCGTCCGGACTGAACATGGGGAATCCGTCGAACCCGCCCGAAAAGGTGATCTGCTCCAGGCCCGTCCCATCCACATCAACCATCCAGATGTCGAATTCTCTACCCGTAGGATCCCCTAGGTTGGAGCTGAAGAGAATCTTCTCGCCGGAGGGATGGAAGTAGGGTCCAAAGTTGGCGGCCCCGTTTTCCGTCACTTGAGTCTGGTTCCCTCCATCGGCATCCATAACAAAAATCTCCAGAGCCGAGGGCCGGATGAGACCCTGAGCCAGGAGCCTCCGATAGTCCGCGAGCTCCTCGACCGTCTCCGGGTAGCCGGCCCGATAAACGATCTTCTTGCCATCGGGAGAGAAGAAGGGGCCCCCATCATACCCTGGAGTGTGCGTCAGGCGTCGAACATCCGAGCCGTCTCCCCGCATGGTGTAAATCTCCAAGTCGCCGTCCCGCATACTGGTGAAGGTCACCAGATCCTCCACAGGCGAGAACGTGGCCTCTGCGTCATAACCCCAGCTCTCGGTGAGCTGGGCCAGGTTCGAGCCGTCCGGGTCGGCGGTGAAGATGTCGTACGTTGGATAGAGCGCCCAAACGTAGCCTTGGCTCATATCTGGGGCCGGCGGGCAGCTGGGATCCCAGTGATGAGTAGAGGCATAAAGGATCCTATCACCCTTAGGGTAGTAATAGGAGCACGTTGTGCGGCCTTGGCCGGTACTCACGAGTTGGGTCTCACCACTAGCTAGATCAAGCGTATAGATTTGGTCGCACCCCTCGCCCTGGGCCCTCGACTGGAAAATCAGCCGGGTCCCATCGGCGGAGAAGTACGCCTCGGCATTCTCCCCGGAAAAGGTGAGCTGACGCATGTTGGCCAGATGACCCTCTCGGGGGTCGTCGGGGAACCGGCCTGTATCTTGAGCGCATCCGGCTCCGAACCAGCCGAGGCTGAGAATACCGGCGAGAGCCAGCGGAGAATGAAGCAGTCTCATGAAGGACATGTGTAATCCAAACCTGTGAGATGATGCAGAGATGATAGTGTCGAATACTACGCGTCGCCCCAGACGGCTGACCCTCGTACTTTTTCTGGCCCTCCTGCTACCGGGTCTGGGGGTTGGAAGTTCCGTAGTTCTGGCCCAGGCCCATCCTATCTGTCCCGTCCCCCAGACTCTCATCCAAGGAACACAAGGGCCCTTGGGCCATGTGAGGTATTTGGCCGATGACGCCCTGGAGGGACGAGAAGCCGGAAGTGCCGGCGCCCGCTGCGCGGCGGACTACATCGCAGAGTATTTCCAGGCACTGGGACTCGAGGGTGCCGGCTCGGACGGGTCCTTCTTCCAAAGCTTCGAGATCCAGGTCGGGTCGATGCTTGGAAACGGAAACTCCCTCACCGTCTCTGGGAAAACCCTGGCGCTGAAAGAGGATTGGATTCCCTTCGCCTTTTCTGCCTCAGGGACCGTAAACGCACCCTTAATCTACGGTGGGACCGGAGTGAGCCAACCTGGCGAGGAGGAAGATGCCTATGCTCACCTGGACCTGGAAGGGAAGATCGTGGTGGTGGAGGCCGCTGACCCCCATGGGCCCGCGGCTAATACCATGGCTGGTCACCCCCATTTCAAGGCCTCCGTGGCCGCTGGCAGAGGAGCCGCGGCAGTCATCGTTCTTTTGTCGGAAGCCGAGAGGCTCCCCGATCCCGCGGCGGAGCAGCACCCCATGGTGAAGGTTCCGTCCATCGCCATTTCGGGGAAACTGGCGAAGGAACTCCGCGACGCAGCCGAGGACGGCCAGAACGTGGAGGTCTCGACCGTCGTCGAGCCCCGTGTGGTGGAAGCCAGGAATGTGACAGCCCTGGTCCGAGGGGCCGATCCCGCGGCCGCTCGGGAAGTGATGGTGGTAGGTGCGCACTATGACCACCTGGGCATGGGTGGCGACGGGTCCCTTGCCCCTGACGATCGGGCCGTTCACAACGGGGCCGATGACAACGCCAGCGGCACGGCAGCTCTCATGGAAGTCGCCCGGCTCATCAAAGAGTCGGGGCGGCGGCCGGCCCGGTCCATTCTATTCGTGGCGTTCACGGCAGAAGAAAAGGGCCTCTGGGGATCTAAACATTACGTGGAGTCACCCCTCCTCCCCATTGAGAACACTGTGGCCATGATGAATATGGATATGGTCGGGAGACTCCGGGAAAACACTCTCACGGTTTATGGAACGGGGACCGCGGAAGAATGGCCAGCCCTCCTTGAAGAGTTGAACCAGGCCCAGGCGGAACCCTTCGTCCTGGTGTCGATCCCCGAGGGCATCGGACCTTCGGATCACTCCTCTTTCTATGAGGCGAACATCCCCGCTCTCATGCTCTTCACCAATACCCACTCCGAATACCACCGCCCTGAAGACGACTGGCAGCTCATCAACCAAGAAGGAATGGAGCGGGTGGCAACCTTCGCCGCGGACATCGTTACCAAGGTGACCGCTACCGGGACCTCGGAGGTGATGGCAGTGACCCTGATCGAGGGTGCCGGGGATCCCCGCCCAGGAGGCATGCCGACCGATTCGTCCTCCTCTTCCTCGCCAGGCTTTTCGGCCTCTCTGGGGTTCATTCCCGACATGACGCCCCAGGACCTCGGGGTTCGTATCACAGGGGTTCGACCAGAAAGCCCGGCCGAAAAAGCCGGGCTGAAAGGGGGAGACGTCATCGTCGAGTTCGATGGAAAGGAAATCACCGACCTCTATGCCTACACCTACGCCCTGCAGGAACGCAAACCTGGAGACGAAGTCGTAGTGGTCGTCCTTCGAGACGGGGAGCGCCTCAGCTTCACGGCTATCCTGGGAAGCCGTTAGGGAGACTCTGCGCAAGAGGGGCGCAGAGCCTCCCTAGCTCAACAGCTCCATCTGGTCAACGGCCTCCGATCCGGATCCGGAACCCTCGTTCCCCTTCGGATTGGGGGCCGGCCTCTCGGCTCCTTTCCCCGATGCCCTGGTGACCTCTACCACCCGGTCGCCGGCTGGTAGAGAGACCAGCCGTTTCCCACGACTTCGACGATGTTGTTCCGGAATGTCGTCGACGGAAACCCGAAACACCTTTCCGCCGGCAGAGACCACCATGACATCCTCTCCCTCCACTACCTCGAGGGCCGAAACCAGGGCCCCCGCTTCATCTCCCCCAGGCAGGACCAACGTCCCCAGCCCACCTCGGTTCTGAAGAGGAAATTCCTCCACCCTCGTCCTTCGGCCCAGGCCGTCCTCCGTGATAGTGAGCACGTGCGCTTCCCGCCGGACCAAGAGCATCCCAACCACGCTGTCACCACCTCTCAGGCCCATGCCTTTCATACCCTGAGCCGTGCGGCCCAGAATCGAAACCTGCACTTCCGGAAAGCGGATGGCCCGGCCGCTACGAGAGAGAACCAGGACCTCGGCCTTTCCATCGGATAGAGCCACTTCGAGAATTTCATCTCCCTGTTTCACCCCCGCAGCAATGATCCCCCCCGCCCTCGGCTTCGAAAACTCGGAAAGGTTCGTCCGTTTCATCAGCCCTTTTCTGGTAAGGAAGACCAGGCTGCGATCCAGGCCTAAATCATCCACCGGGAGGACGGAAACGATGGGATCATTTCGGTCGGCGTTCGCCAAAGCGTAAAGAGACTGTCCCCGGGAGGCCCGACTCCCCTCTGGTACATCCAAAACCGGAAGGAAGAAGACGTGGCCCGCTCGGGTGAAGACCAGGATCCACCCCTGGGTCCGGGCCACAAAAACTCTTTCCAGGTAGTCGTCTTCGTACCGTTCCATTCCGGCCAGCGCTTTTCCACTTGTGGCCCGCCGTCGATAGAGATGCATGGGGATTCGTTTAACGAAGCCCTCGTGGCTGACGGTCACCACCACATCCTCGTCGGCCATGGAACTCTCTACAGCCGCTTCTTCCTCCTCACCATCGCCCAGCAGGACGGTTCTCCTCCCGTCCCCAAAGCGCTCAACAACCTCCGCCAAT
>JBDHMC010000263.1:0-6693 GCA_039656355.1 Gemmatimonadota bacterium
CACCGGAATCCTGCCTCTCAGGAAACAGATTTTTCCTGGTAAGGGAAAAGTTTGCCGGGTTGGAAAAGCTACGACTGATCGGCTCCTACCCCCCGTTGAATGAGGAGCGGGGGCTCTAAGGCGGGAACCCCCGTCAGGGCCCTCAGGGAAGCGCAGGCAGAGCCCGAAAAAACACCCTCGCCCCGAAGGTGAAGGCTCTTCCTCACCCTCGCGAACCCCTCGAAGGTGGCCTGGTCCTCGAGGATCAGGTTTCCGCCCACAAGGGCCAGGCCCTGGAACTTGGCGTCCCCGCTTATCCTCAAATCACCGCCGGTTACCAGGAGACCACAAAGGCGGCCCCCGGACAGAGTGAAGGTTCCGGGGGTTCCCACGAATACGGGGCCGCCCGTATCGGGACAGCCGCGGATCGTTCCGCGGGAAGACGCGGGCAGGGCTTCCTGTCCCCTCTTCTCCGCCCTAAGGAGGAGTTCTGCGCCGGTCAGGAGGCCCAGGGAGGGGATGGAGGAGCCCGGAGCTACTTGACTGACCTCCATCCTTACACCGACGGCCACCGGTGGCAGTGGTCCTCCGGAAGAGAGGGAATCCAGAAGGGACCGGTATGCCTCACATTCCGATGCGGACCATCCATCCGGCGGACGAAGGAACTCACCCAATCCCAAGCTTCCCCGATCCTCCTGTACCAGCTCAGAGCCTACTTCTGCAGCGGCGAGAAAGGCCCTCATCCGGACCCGCGGGAACAGGCTCCACCCGATCCACCCAGTTTTTCGGGCTCCAACCCATCCCCTGGTTCCCCCCCAGCCCTCCAGAAGGAAGAACTCGCCATCGAGCCAACGCCGGCTAACCCCATAGACCAGCCCGTCATCGGTCTCTCCGGACAAGAGAGGATTCGCTACCCAGGGCGTCCGGTCCTCCGCTGGGTCGGGTGTCACCTCCAAGGCGAGGCGAAGGCCGAGTTCGGCTGCCTGACCGGCACGAACGAGATTTCGGAAGGCCCAGGTCGCCTGCAGCTCCCTCCGGGAGAGCATAAGTGCGCCATGCCCAAAAGCGGTGAGGGCCAGAAGGAGGAGGAGGATTAGGGGAAGGGCCATGCCGTGCCGTTCGATCATCATGATCCACCACCCCTCCACGAGCGGGCCTCGGAACCGCCCGAGGCCCGGCGCTCGCCGGGAGGCCTGCGGAGCACAATCTCCCAGCCGAAGGGACGCCCCCCTTCTTCTGGGCCTAGGAATCTCCCATCCTGAATCCTCTCGGGCGTTAACGGCTGCCGACCACCTTCGCCCCTCCGATAACGGATGGCACCGTCGGCGAGGTGATAACTGCCGCGCTCAAACAGCCGCGCCAACAATCCTCCAGAGGAGGCCGAAGCCAGGGTCCATTCCTCCTCCCACCCCTTTTCCACGCTCGGACAGCCAGAAGAGATCCGATGTCGGTCCTCGAGATCATTGACCCTCCACCTGCCATCTACGCCAAGAACTAGGACCGAGTCCTTCTCTGGGTCTGGGGCCCTGATGCCTCGGAAACACACCCTGACCACGTGGGTCGGAACGGGATTTCCGTCCATCAACGCAAATCCCCGAAATGCGCGGAGTGTCAGTGAATCCCCACCCCCCACCCACCAGTCCAAACCTGCCCGACCTCCTGATACCTCCTCTGGGAGCAGCCAGGCCATGGTTCGGATGGTCTCCAGTGCTTCAGCCCGGTGAGCCACCTTCAGTCCTGCCTCTCGAGAACGAACAAAGACGGTCCACCCACCTTGAATCACCAGGGATAGGAGGAAAAGAGCGAGGAGAGCCTCCAACACCGAAGCCCCTTTTTGCTCCCCGGTCCTCATCGACCCCTCTCCGCCAAGGCCAGGCTGTCGGGCCAGGAGGAAAGGGTGGGATCCATCGGAGGAAAGGACAAAACCGCCGCAAGAGTGTCCCCCTCGAGGGGGACCCAGGCAGAGACACGGAGACCCGGCACAGGAGTCGAAGCTGGAGACCAGAAAAGCTCGCCCCAGGGAAAGGAGGTCTTCCCTGAGGCCACGGTTCCCACCATGGCTAAGGAATCACCGATGACCCTCGCTTCCAGGACTCCCCGAAGGGTTAGTTCCGCCCGGCGGAGGTTTTGCTGGGCGAGAACGAACATGCCCACTGTGGCCAGGACCCCGATCTCGAGGAGCAAAAGAGCCAGGACAAGCTCCACCAACGAGAACCCCCGACTCACCTCCGGGCCGCCCTTCCAAACGAGGATATAACCAAGAGCACTTCAGCATCGCCCCGTCGGAAGCGAAGGGTTTGGCTCGCTACACGCCCCAGTCCCAAAGGCCCGAATCGCAGCCTGGCCTCCGAGCGGTCCCGGGAGAGGCTCAGAGTGACGCCATAGGATTCTTCGAGCTTGGTCCGGGCGAGGGTGTCCTCTCCGGCAATGAGCTCGGCCCTGGGCGGCACTGAGGTGAGAACCACCTCAGCCTCCCCCCGGGCCAAGGCCTCTCCCCGAGCCCGATGAAGGAGGCCCGCCACTTCCTCTCTCGCACCCAAAACCGCCATTCGGTCCAGCTGGCGCCTAGCAGCCGGTAGGAGTTCGGCCATGGAAAGGCCGAAGAGAGTCAGAACCACCACAAGTTCTAGGAGGGTGAAGCCCCGGTGGGTGAAGCCCCGGTGGGTGAAGCCCCGGTGGGTGAAGCCCCGGTGGGTGAAGCCCCGGTGGGTGAAGCCCCGGTGGGTGAAGCCCCGGTGGGCCGGGGAATGGCTCGTTGGGACCCGATCCGGCGAAAGCCATCCGGGCGGGAGTCATCCCGGAGGATTCAAGCGACTCGGTTGGCGGGCCCCCTACTCTAGGCCGTAGTCCTGAATTTTGTAGCGGAGGGCCCGGGGGCTCAACTCCAGGAGTTCTGCGGCTTGTGTCTTGTTCCCGCCTGTCCGCTCCAAGGCCCGTTGTATGAGAACCCGTTCCAACTGCGCGGAATGTCGTTTCACGGAGAGGTTGTTTTCTGAGACTTCGATGGGCGCACGATCTGGCGCAGGGTGCAGGATATCTTCCGGAAGATCCCGGGCTTGGATCTCTGTGCCCTCCGCCAGAACCACCACCCGTTCCAGGAGATTCTCCAGCTCTCTGATATTCCCGGGCCAGTGGTACTTGAGGAGACCCTCCATGGCGTCCGGGGAGATCCCCGTCACTTTCACGCCGAGGCGTTCTCTGTGTCGCTGGAGAAAGTGATGCACCAGATCCGGGATCTCTTCCTTCCGGCGGCAAAGGGCCGGAAGATGGATTGGAACCACCGCAAGCCGGTAATAGAGATCCTCCCGGAAGTCCCCCTGAGAAACCATCCCGTCCAGATCTCGGTTCGTAGCCGCAACGACCCGAACATCGACCTCCGTGGATTCGGTGTCCCCCAAACGCCGAACCTCTCCATCCTGGAGAGTGCGGAGGAGCTTCACCTGCAAACTAGAGGGCAACTCTCCCACTTCGTCCAGGAAGAGAGTCCCTTCGTGGGCCGCTTCGAAGAGTCCCCCCCGATCCCTATCGGCCCCTGTGAAAGCTCCCCTCACATATCCAAAGAACTCCGACTCCAAGAGAGTCTCGGGAATTGCACCGCAATTCACTGGGATAAAAGGGCAGGCGGCCCGTGTGCTCTGCCGGTGAATGAGTCTCGCCACAAGCTCCTTTCCGGTGCCGCTAGCGCCAGAGATCAATACCGGCGACGGATATGCCGCAACCTTCCCGGCCACCTCGAGAGCGTTGATCATGGAAGCTGATCGGGCGACGATCTCCCCGAAACGCCGGTCGGCCCGTACCTCCGATCGAAGCCGCCCCACCTCTTCCCGCAGGTTTTCTCTCTCCTCAGCCTTCCGAACAGTCAGAAGCACCTCGTCTGCGCCAAAAGGCTTGGGGAGATAGTCGTAAGCACCCGCCTTCATCGCCTCCACCGCCAACTCCATACTGCCATAGGCCGTCATTACGAGGACCAGGGCTTCCCCACCCGATTCCCGGTACTCTCTCAGGAAGGCGAGCCCGTCCTTCTTGGGCATTCGAACATCGCAGAGGATGAGCTGAGGATCCTCGGAGAGCGCTACCGCCAATCCCTCATCACCATCTTCGGCTGCCCGGACCTCATAACCTGCATCCGTCAGTATGAGAGTGAGGGACTTCCTGAGTCCTCTGTCGTCATCTACAACCAAGATTTTCACCGACCTTCTCCTCCGTCTACCTCATCTTCGAGGCTTGTCTCCGGACCCTCTGGAGCCCGGGTTTCCCCGGGAAGCCTGAGGGTGAATATGGCACCACCACCTTTTCGATTCCCCGCAAGGATCTCCCCACCCACGCCCTCCACCAGCTGAGCCGAGAGGGCCAAACCCAGCCCGGTTCCCTTCCCCGGCTCCTTGGTGGTAAAAAACGGATCGAAAATCTCCTCCAGAGTTTCCGGTGCAATCCCGGGCCCATTGTCTTCAACGGTGAGAACCACTACCCGCTCCGCCGCAGAAAGGGGTGCAGAGTTCCTCCCACCTTCCACGGCAGCGATTCGCCGCCGGTGAGCGTAGTTGACCCCTGGGGGGTCCCCTCTCCGCCGCCGAGGAAAGGGGGAGGCAGGGCCGGGCTCCTCCTGGAGGGTGACCAGAATCATCTTGTCCGCCTGGTTTTCAATTGCCTCCAGGGAATTTAAAAGCAGGTTGACCAAAACCTGTTCGAGGCGCTGAGCATCTATGAGAACCGAGGGCACCTCACCCTTGGACTCCCACCGGGAATCCACCCCTTCCAGGCGGCCCTGAGCCTCCAAAAGGTCCCTGACTCGTTCAACCACCGGCCAGGCGGGTCGGGGACCCGAGTCCGAGTCTTTGGACCGGGCAAAGTCCAGGAGGCTTCGAATGATCCGATCGATGCGGATCGCCTCCTCTCTCACCGAGTCCAGCAACTCGGTATCACCACCCTCGGCCTCGGTTCGAGCCCGGGCCACGTCAACGTACGCCAGGAGAGCCCCCAGGGGGTTGCCTAGCTCATGCGCGATTCCCGAAGCAAGTGTCCCGGTCGAGGCCAGACGGGCGGCCCGCACCACCTGGGCCCGGGCCTCCACAAGAGCTTTGTTCGTCTCATCCAGGGACGCAACGTTCCCGGCAAGGGCGTGTTGGTCCTGAATCAGCCGTTCAGCCATGGCGTTCACGCTATCCGCCACAGCTTGGAGCTCCGTCGTGGGGGCAGGCCGGACCCTATGTTCATACACCCCTGAGGCCATGGTCCGGACATCATTGACCAGACCGTCCATGGGTCGAAAGAGAGTCCGGCCCAGCGTGAGTCGGCCAATGACGAAGATAACCAACAGTTCGACCAGAAGGAGTACAAGGACATAGCCGCCCACCTCCCCGGGTGTGTCGAGACTCGGGAGAGCAAGGGCCAGCGCTACAGACGCTACGAAGATCCCCCCTCCGAACAGAATTCCGAAGGCGAGAAGAAGTTGGCGTCGAAGCGGAGTTTTGGGGGCCATAGGCTAAGGCGGACGGTGGAGCGAAAAACTAGGACGGATTTCGTCCCCCGCCCCGAGGTCGTCTGAACTTCCCCTAACTTTGCTGCGCTGGGGGCCCCGTGCAATGGTTGCCGGGGTTGGGAGAGGTTTCAAACGGAATCTGTCGAGTTGGAGCCTTGGGAGAACTCCGGGGGTCGGCTCAGGGCTGGCAGGAGATGACGCCAGCTGTAGTCGCCGGCGTGGCGTTCCCCGCCGAAGCGACACCATAGTAGATCCCACATTGGCGGGTCGGGATGGCGTCATGCCATCCGGTGGCGGCCCAACCCCGGGGATCTGATTGGTTTACGGTGATGTTCACACCGTCCGAAGTGGTCATGTTCAGGATGGCCGCCACGTTCGACGCGTAATTCATGTTGTTGCCGTGATAAATCTCTTGCTGGCTGGCGAAATTCTTGAGGTCCAGGATCACTGTTGCCAGGTAAGACCTCTCCCGAGCAGCTGAGAACTTGGGGATTGCGATGGCAGCGAGGATTCCAATGATGACCACTACTATCAGAAGCTCGATGAGGGTGAATCCTCGTCTTTGGCTTCGATTGTTCATGCGATCCCCCCTCCTAGGTTCTCCAGCCTCGATTCATCTCCAAAAGGAAGGGGGGCGTCACCCGATCGTTTCTCGGGCCACGCCCCCCTGGGTCCGGCTGTGGCCGTGCCTGGTTTCAGGCATTGCCCTTGGTTATTGGGTCACGCAGCTAATCTCACCAGCCTGGGTAACCCCGAAGACGGCGAGTACGTTTCCGTTTCCGTAGTAGATGGCGCAGCCCTGCGAAGAAGCGGTCAAAGCCTCGTGAGTAGCCGTGGCTGACCAACCGGTGGCGCTGGCGCCGATGCCGACATGCACGGCCTCAGACTGCACGAAGCCGAGGTTGGTGCTGCTGTTGGTGTAGGTGTATTCGTCGGAGTAGTAGATCTCCTGCTGAGAAGCCAGATTCTTGAGGTCCGACTTCATGGCGGCGAAATAAGCCTTTTCCCGGGTTTGGGAGAACTTCGGAATCGCGATTGCCGCCAGGATCCCGATGATAACCACGACGATCAACAGCTCAATCAGAGTAAAACCCTTACGGTCCCGCATTGTCATCCCTCCTGTTGAATTCAGACTACGAACGAGGCGCTTTTCCGGAGGGGAAGGTGTGCAAGAGGGAGTCCGGGAATCCGTGGAAACTGGATAACTTTATTCACCACTGATACTTAGAGGAGTG
>JBDHMC010000264.1:0-4127 GCA_039656355.1 Gemmatimonadota bacterium
CGCGGGTTTTTGTAGTAGTCCTTCCGGATTGAGATCTGAGTAAACCCCCGCACTGAATACAGCTCGAAAGCCGCCTCGTTGGACATGCGGACCTCGAGGAAGAGACTCTCAACCCCCTGGATCTCGGCGTGGGTGATGGCCTCGTCCAAAAGAATCGAGCCGATCCCGCGTCTCTGGTGGTCCTTTTGAACCGCCAGGTTTGCCAACTCCGCCTGGTCCAACACCCACCAGAGGACCGCGAATCCCACCACGCTGGAGCCGGGTTCCTCCGCCACCCAAATCATGGCCCGTTCTTGCTTCAAGAGGGAACGGAAGGTGTCAGGTTGCCATGGGTTTGAGTAGGACTGAAACTCAATGTCTGCTATGGCCTTCAAGTCGGTGGCCACCGCCTGTCGAATCCTCATCGACCCCCTGAGCTCTTTCGGTTCTTCCACATCCGCTCAGCCCCCGACTCCCTGAGATAGTCCGGCTCCCATCGCCCCAGGTCGTCCAACGGCGCAGCATCGGGGTCCAAGGAGAGGAGGCGAAGAAGGCCCTGGGCACTGGGTCGGCCGGCCGGAGGGGGGAGAACGAGGTTCCCGGCTCCTTCCAGCAAAGCGTGGTGCCTGAGGGCCCCATCCCCCATCAGAACGGCCCCTGGAGGAATGAGCTCATCTAGAACCTCCCCCACCGTGGAAGCCCGAGGTGCCAGGAGAGTTTCAAAGGTGCCGTGGGCGAATTGGTATCCAGCGGCGTAAACCCGGTCCCCTCGTGCATCGAAAAGGACAAGACGAGGGCGGAGTGGCTCCTCCTCCAGATCTGCGGCCGCCGAAGCCAGGGAGGAAAAGGCCCAGAGGGGGAGGTTCAAGGCCCAGGAGATCCCCTTGGCGGTAGCCGCTCCAACGCGAACACCAGTAAAAGACCCGGGTCCGGCCCCCACCACTACTCCCGACAGATCCTCAGTCCCCGCCCCGACCTCCTCCAGGAGATCCTGGACCCTGGGAAGCAGAAGGGACGCATGTTCCTCGTCGGCGAGGAGACTCGTTCGTGCCAGGATCTCCACCGAATCCTCGAGCGCCAAACGAACACCGATGGCTACCGAGCCCTCTGCCCCTGCAGTATCCAAAGCCAGAATAAGGCCGTTTTGAGCCTTCCAATCAACCGAGGGAGAGAGGTCGTCACTCATCTACTTCCCCCATCCCCTTGTCTCCCAAGCTCACCGGAAACCCAGGCAGGTGGGGCGGGTGGCCAAACCGGGCTACGGCCACCTCCCGCAGGCCGGAACCCCTCTCCGGGACCACCAACTCGATCTCCCACCGACTCTGGGGAAGCATCTCACCCGCCCGCTCGGGCCATTCCACAAGAGCGATCTCCGAGGAGGATCCCAGCTCCTCCCAACCCAGCTCCCACAGTTCCTCGGTATCTTCGATACGGTAGAGGTCCATGTGGAGGATGTGGATCCCGCGAAGGGAGTTGTACTGGAAAAGCAGATTGAAGGTGGGAGAAGGGATGGGGCCCTCCACCCCGGCCCCTCGTGCCACTGCCCTCGCCAGAACCGATTTTCCGGCGCCAAGCGGACCCTTCAGACCAAGGAAGAGCGGTCCCGCGACTTCCTTTCCGATCCGGTTTCCCCATCGTACCAGATCAGTCTCAGTGAGGATCATTCCGGTTCAGTCTCCCCTTTCGGCTGCTTCCCGCAATTCTTCAGCTAGGGACCTCCGACGGGGCCTGCCTTTCCCTGCCGATCCATTCATCTCGGCCTTCAGTTCGAAAAGTTGGTCCCGGAGAAGCGCCGCCCGCTCGAAGTCCAGAGCTTCCGCGGCCTGTCGCATCTCTTCCTCCAGAATCTTGGTGTACTCTTCCCGGTTCAGCTCATCTGCATAGGTGGCCGGTGCTTCCGCCACCTTTCTGACCGGCTGCCCCCTTGCATCGGCCACCCGGGTGGTGAACTCGATTTCTTCCACCGACTTCTGGACCGACTCAGGGGTGATCCCGTGAACCTCGTTGTGCCGGACCTGTATCTCTCTCCGCCTCTGGGTCTCATCCAAGCAGATACGCATGGAGTTTGTGACTCTGTCCGCATACATGATGGCCATGCTGTTCACGTTTCGAGCGGCTCGACCGATGGTCTGAATGAGGGAGCGGGCATCGCGCAAGAACCCCTCTTTGTCCGCATCCAGGATGGCCACAAGGGACACTTCCGGAAGATCCAACCCCTCTCTCAACAGGTTGATACCCACCAAAACGTCAATCCGCCCAAGCCGGAGCATTCGGAGAATGTCCATGCGCTCAATGGTATCCACCTCCGAGTGCATATACCGAACCCGGACCCCGACGCTGGACAGATATTCCGAGAGATCTTCGGCCATCCGCTTCGTGAGGGTGGTCACCAGGGTTCGTTCCCCCCGACTCTCACGCTCGCGGATCTCAGCCAGGAGGTCGTCGACCTGTCCCTTCACCGGCCGGACGTCCACTTCCGGGTCCACTAGGCCCGTGGGTCTGATAATCTGTTCCACAACGACGCCACCGGCCTGCTCCAACTCCCAAGCTGAGGGGGTAGCGCTCACGAAGACCGCTTGCTGGACGACGGACTGCCACTCCTCGAACATGAGGGGTCTGTTGTCCATTGCGCTGGGTAACCGAAAGCCATGTTCCACCAATACCTGTTTTCGACTCCGATCCCCCCGATACATGCCGATGATCTGGGGAATAGACACGTGGGACTCGTCCACGATGACCAGGAAGTCGTGGGGGAAGTAGTCCAAGAGACAGGCAGGTCGCTCCCCGGAGCGTCGTCCACTCGTGTACAAGGAGTAGTTCTCGATCCCGGGGCAGGTCCCCAACTCGAGCATCATTTCGATGTCGAAGTTGGTCCTCTGCCCGATTCGTTGGGCCTCTAAAAGCTGTCCCGCCTCTTGGAAGTGGGAGACCTGGTTCTTGAGCTCCTCGCGGATCGCTGGGACCATCTGCTCGACAGTGCTCCGGCGGGTGACATAGTGACTCGCCGGATAGACGGCTGTCCGGTCCAGGTTCGCGATGATCTCCCCTGTCAGGGGGTCGAAGCGCGTGATGCGTTCGACCTCATCCCCCCAGAGTTCGAACCGGATCCCCTGCTCTTCATAAGCTGGGAAGACCTCAATGGTATCTCCCCTCACCCTGAAGGTCCCTCGCTCGAAGAGGTAATCGTTTCGCCGGTATTGAATGGCCACCAGGCTCTTGAGAATCTCCCGGCGGCTCTTTTCCTCCCCCACGGTGAGGTGAAGCATTAGCTCCCGGTAGTCCTGGGGGTTCCCAAGGCCGTAAATACTGGACACTGATGCCACGATAATGACGTCCTCCCGCTCCATAAGGGCCGAGGTGGCCCGCAGACGGAGGCGTTCAATGTCCTCGTTGATGGAGGCGTCTTTCGCGATGTAGGTGTCGGTGGCCGGTAGGTAGGCCTCAGGCTGGTAATAGTCGTAATAGGAGACGAAATACTCGACGGAATTGGTGGGAAAGAGGGCCTTGAGCTCTCCGTAGAGTTGGGCCGCCAGGGTTTTGTTGTGGCTCATGACCAATGCCGGTCGCCCATGGTTGGCGATGGCGTGGGCCATGGTGAAGGTCTTTCCGGTACCGGTCGCTCCTAGCAGGACCTGATAAGCATCTCCCCGCGAGAGCCCCTCAGAGAGCTCAGCAATCGCCCGAGGCTGGTCGCCTTTGGGCGAATGAGGAGATTCGAGGTGGAACTTCGTCACCCTCCCAGGTCCTCATGCTCGAAATGCTCTCGCCTCTCCACGTCCAGAACGCCCTTCACCTTCTTGACCGCCTTCACAACCCGGTTCAGATGACTCAGGTCCTTGACCTCCACTACGAAGTCGGCGTCCATCCCTCCGTTCGTCGATTTCATGTCAGCGTGCTGTATGTCGGTACCGGTGTCACTGATGGCCTTGGCCACATCCGAAAGGAGGCCTCTCCGGTCAGTGCCGTGCATCTGGAGTTTCACAAAAAAGCGCTCTCCCTGCTCAGCGCTCCATTCGATTTCCACCCGTCGTTCGGGATCCTGGGAGAGATGCAGGACGTTCGGGCAATCCACCCGATGGATCGAGACTCCTCGGCCACGAGTGATATACCCCACCACCCGGTCACCCGGCACGGGCTGACAACACTGG
>JBDHMC010000265.1:0-4081 GCA_039656355.1 Gemmatimonadota bacterium
GGTCCATGGAAACACTGGACGGGCCGCTCACCCCTACGTGGGAGGCGTTGAGTTCCCCGATCATCTGGTTCGCCAGGTCGTGTGTGGCTTCGTAGCTCCCCACATGAGCCAGGAGAGGCTTGTAGTGAGCTTTGATGGCATCCCAGTCCCGTCCGTGCATATCAGGGTCGTAGAAGCGGTACTTCATGGACCGCCAGGCCTCTTCGAAGATCTGCTCCCACTCGGCACGGTGATCCACCTTCACAGAGAAGGAGAAGCTCACCTGCTCAGCCCGGGGAGAGCCCCCGGAGAGGGGCATGTGGTGGATGGTGTCGCCGCCACCCCTTCCTCCGCCACGGGAGAAGAAAAGCGTCTGCCCGTCGGCGGTGGGCTGGAGGTTGCCGTAGCTCCCATCAGCCAACTTCCTGGACTCACCCCCGTCGATGGGCATGGAAAAGAGGCCGGCTCCCTCTTCGTCTGAGGAAGTGTAGTAGACCGTCTCTCCGTCGGCGGAAAGGAAGTAGGCCCCGGCTCCGTTTTCACCGGAGGTTAGCTGTTTGGCCCGCTCCCTAATCCCGTCCGGATCCACGGTGATGGGCGGGGGCGGGGCGTCTTCATCCTGGTCTCCCCCCCGGCCACCCCTCTCTCCCGGTTCTTCATCTTCCTCTTCATCTTCCTCTTCATCCCGTCCCTTCACCAAAGGATCGTCGGGATCTTCGGTGAGGGCCGAAAGGGAGGCCACGAACAGGTGGGGTGTACCTGCATCCCGGGCGGAGCGGAAGACAAGGTGCTCCCCGTCAGGCGTGAGAACACCGTCATAGTCCCTGAACGGGTCTTGAGTGACGTTCACCTCCCGTTGGGAAGCGATTTCGAAGAGGTAGACCTCCGAGTCTTCGTCCAGGTCGTTTCTGGAGTAGACGAGCCACCGCCCGTCGGCGGAATACTCGGAGAGGTTGAAGCCCCGGTTCTCGTTGTAGGCCAACTGGGTCGTGCGGCCCGCGGCCACATCAACCTCAAAAAGAGTGTTGGCCGCCACGAAAGCGATGCGCTCCGAGTCCGGTGACCACTCGTAGGCGTTGGTCTTGACGGACTCGTGCTCCGTGAGGCGCCGCCGCTCTCCCGTAGCCAGCTCCGCAACCCAGAGCTCCTCCCTGGCTCCTTCGTCAGAGACGAAAGCCAGGTAGCGACCATCCGGGGAGAACTTCTGGTAGCGGTCCCTCCAGGCCGAGGAGGTCATCTGCCTCATCTCTCCCTCTTCCGCCTCCACCGGCACCGTGAAGATCTCTCCACGGGAATCAACCGCCAGCATGTCACCCTCGGGGTGGACCCCGAACCCCTGGGCCTGGTCCTCCACGTCCACCCACTCCACCCGGTTGATGGAAGGATCGAAAGCGAGCTCCACGGACACCTGCTGGGGAGTCCCGCTGGGAACGTCCAGGACAAAAAGCTCGTGGTCGTTGGTGTAGGCGATGGTCCGGCCGTCATTGCTGATGGCCGGGTATTTCACACCACCCTGGGTGTGCCGGGTCACCTGGGACACATTCCCACCGTCGGGAGACATCTTCCAGATATTGAAGATCCCGTCGCGCTCGCTCACGAAGTAGATCATGTCGTCGGCCCCCCACATGGGGATGGCGTCATGGACATGCTCCCGGAATCCCTCCATCTCGGGATTGCTGATGGGATCCGTGAGTTTTGTGAGGGTTTCCGCCTCCCGATCCTGGATCCAGATATCGGTGGTTCGGTTCCCCCGCTGCCCTTTTCGGGACGTACTTACCGAGGCCCGGTTGAAAACCACGAAACGGCCGTCGGGGCTGATGGCCGCATTCTTGGCTTGGTCCATCTCCATGGGGATGGGCAGGTCTCCGTCCTGGGACACCGTGTGTAGGGGAGAGAAGAAGGGATGGCTCCCCCGGGTGGTGACGAACATGATGCGGCCGTCGCGCGTCCAACCCTCAACGTTATCCCCGGTGGTGTGGAAGGTGAGCTGTTCGGGCTCCCCCCCTTCCACCGGTACCAGGAAGACGTCGTTGTTCCCGAACCGATTACTGGAAAAAGCCACCCATTGGCCATCGGCGGAAAACCGGGGAGATACGTCTCTGGCCACGTGATTGGTGAGACGCCTCACAGGGGTCCCATCCCTTTCCACGACCCAGATGTCCCCCTGATAGGAGAAGACGATGAGATCCCCGTGGACGTGGGGGTTCATCATGAACTTGATGGGCTCGGACTGTGAAGCCCCCATCGGGGTGACGGTGAGGCCCAGTGTGAGTACGGAGAAGAACGTCAACAGGCGCAGGGTCTTCATTGCCAGCTCCATGGTCCGGTTGGAAGATGACGGAAAACGGCGTTAAGGTACGGTGGAGATCCTGTAAGAGCCATTGGCGGAGCCGGCCGATCCCCCCATCCTGGGAATCGCCTTTATAGCTCCGGGGCAGTACTTTCACGCCCCACAAATTCGATGGTTAGTATGGAACGTGACTCCAGGAGGAGCTCGCAATGTCCCGTAGAATGCTCCGTAGCGCCTTTTCGCTGCTCATCGCCGCCGCTCTCTCCGGCCTTTCGTTGCCGGAAACCTCCGCTCATCAACTCTCCGCCCAAGCCCGGCTCCAGGCGCCGGCGGAAGCTGCCATGTATCAACAGGGTGGGACTCTCTACGAGCCACTGATGGAGTTCGTCTATGAACTCGAGTCCCGGACCGAACTGATGAACGTACTGAAAATCACGGAGACTCTTGGCGGAAGGGACGTGGTTCTCTGCGTTCTCTCCAACCCGCCCATACTCCAGCCTGCCGATCTGGCCTATTCCGACAAGCCCGTGGTCCTAATCGTGAACAACGTCCACGGGGGCGAAGTGGCCGGAAAAGACGCTGCCATGGAGATCATGCGGGACCTGGTCATGGGTGACCTCCAGCCTCTCCTGGATGAGGCAGTTGTCCTCGTTGTGCCCACCATCAACCCCGATGGGGCTGAGGTTCGGCGTAGAACCAACGACGAGGGCTTCGACATGAACCGGGACTACCTGAAGCTGGAGTCGGAGGAGATCCAGGCCCTGGTCACCAAGATCCTCTACCGGTGGCGCCCGGACATCTTCGTAGACACCCACCACGGTGGATCGGCTCCCTACGTCATCACCTTCCAGACCAACATGAACCCCGCTGGGGATGCGAACATCATGCGCCTCGGAAACGAGGAGATCATTCCTCAAATCCGGGCAGCCCTCCGGGCCGAAGACTACGACGGGTTCTGGTATTCAGGTGCTCGAAGCATGGATAACGGCGAGGTGGGCTGGTCCCCGACGTCGGTGGAGCCTCGTAAACAGCACGTCTACGCAACCCTGGCCAACACGGTGGGCTTTCTCTTCGAAACCCCTGGAGGAAGCCACCGAGTGGTGGACAACGGGACCAGGGTGGTTGAGATCCCAGCGGCAGAACGTTACCAGCACCAGGTCCGTGGCGAGTACATCGCTCAGCGCGAGCTCATCAGGTACGCCGCTGCGAATTCTGAGAAGCTTCGGGCGACCGTGGCTCAGGCCAGGGCCGACGCCATCGCCCGGGGTAATGACGACTCGGACAACGACCAGTTTCCCATCGCCTACGAGCAGGTAGAGAAGTTCCGCGAACAGTTTTGGTATCGGGCCGGAGGACGGGGAGGCGGGGCCGGTGCGGGAGCCGCGGCCGAGGCGACCTTTGAGCTCATTGAAGGCCCCATCCTCACCAAGTGGGAACCCACGGAGACCATCACACGGCCCTGGGGATATCTGATTCCCAACTCGCTGTCGAAGGTGGTGCCCCTCCTCCTCCAGCATGACATCTCTGTGAAGAAGCTGACGGAGCCCATTGAGCTGGAGGTGGAAACCTGGTACGCCACCGAGGTCACCCACGACCAGTACTTCCAGGCCCACTATCTGAAGTCGGTGAAGGCCGAGAATAGGACCGAGACGGTTTCCCTGCCTGCAGGGTCCTTCTTCATTCCCAGCGGCCAGGCCAGCTCCAACCTCATCAGCTACCTCCTGGAACCTGTCACCAACGACAACTTGGTGACCTGGGGCTATCTGGATAACGTCGTCCAGGTGACTCCCTCACAGGAGGAAAGGGCGGCCC
>JBDHMC010000266.1:0-1359 GCA_039656355.1 Gemmatimonadota bacterium
CCCCGGTACGACACCGTGAGCATGGTCTCAGCGAAGCGCTCGACGTGGAAGCTCCCTTTCAGGAACGGCCTAACCCATCGAACGATCCCTTCCCGGGCCTCGCGAATTGCAGAAATCACCCTCTTTTCTTCGGCCGGGCCTCGGCTCCAAACAATGGCCAACTTCTGGACCACCCGACCCTTGAGAAAATGATCGGGAGAGTTGGGCCTCAGGGCTCTACGGAGGTGCCGGTGACTCACCACAGCACACTTGGCCGGCGGCTGGGTCTCCCTACCCATGTCGAAGGATATGATGTTGGGGGCCAGGATATGGGAAAGGGTCGTCAGAATCCAGGGGGGCCTGGAATGGTGGCCTCTGGATGCCAGCCGCTTGAAAAACGCGGAGTAGGAGTCGGTGATCAGAACGAAATCGTAAGCGCTCCACCGGTCAGGGCTGCTGTCTTGAACATGAGATCCGTAAAGAAGTATCGTCGCGACGGATTCACCCCCCACTTCGGCCAGGGCCTCGACGGTTTCCCGGAGCCTTGCGTCGTCGGGGGCAGGAACCAAGCCCGCTGGACATGACTCGCGCAACGAGCCGAGATCATGGGCCGTCACGCTTCCCCCGGGTCCCAAAGGAGCTGCTTGTATTTTCCTGTCATTCCATCTCGAATCGCTTTAATGAACCGGCCGACGTTCCAGCGCCCGGATCGTGTCCCCCGGGTAAGATAATATCCGCGTCTGCAGATGTCCGTTTTATTGAGAACATTGGCCAAAAGATCCGACTGGGCCGTTGCTCTGGGTCCGGCTGTTTGGTATTGATAAAGTTGCGGAAGTTCCCAGTAAGGCGATGAATCATCCTTTATCGGAAGAAGAACCGAGTGAGTAAGACCGATCGTCGCCTCGAGGAACCCCCTGCAGGGGCGACGGAAATGGAAAATGAAGAGCCAGCCGCCGTGCTTTCGAACGCCATGGCTTATGACTATTCGAACTTTTTCTCTGCTTCGGGAGAAGACGCCTTTGACCTTCTCGATCCGTTTGGGAAATGGTGGGACGAGGTCAGGCTCAAAGGCTACTATCAGTACGAGCTCCCTATTCACTCGGCGCCTTCGACGCGGGTGGACGTCGAAGACACCAAGACTGGGGAGATAAGAAGGGGACTGATCAACTTCGCCTCCTACAATTATTTGGGACTCTCCTACCGACCCGAGGTAAAGGAGGCCATCAAGGCTGCCGTTGACGAATATGGCGCCGGCTCTTCCGGATCCCCCATCCTATCAGGGACCACAGCCCTCCTACAGCAACTGGCCGCGGACGTTGCGCGATTCAAGGGGAAAGAGGCTGCAATGATCTTTCCCACCGGGTACTCTGCCAACGTGGG
>JBDHMC010000266.1:1400-5481 GCA_039656355.1 Gemmatimonadota bacterium
AAGAAGTTGGTTGTCGTGGAGGGTGTATACTCCATGGACGGTGATCTGGCGCCCCTCCCCGAGATCCTGGAGGTCTGTCGGGCCCGGGGTGCACGGATCCTCATCGACGAGGCTCATTCCACGTTCCTCTTCGGAGAGAACGGACGTGGAGTGGCTGAACATTTCGGGTTGGATGACGAAGTCGATATTCACCTGGGAACCTTCTCGAAAAGCCTCGGAGGGCAGGGAGGCTTCGTGGCTGGGTCCAAAGCCCTCATCGACTATCTCAGAGGGTTCTCCCGCTCCAGGTTCTTCTCCTGCGCCCTGGCTCCCCCGATCGTGGCCGGACTCATCAAAGCGCTGGAGTTGGTGGAGAAGGAGCCGGAGCTTCGGAAGAACCTCTTTGCCAATGTCGAATTCATGCAGAACCGTCTGAGGGATGCCGGAGTCGACATCGGAGACTCGGAGTCTCAGGTCATCCCGATCATGATCCGAAACGCCGAAACCATCTTTGACATCGGGGAGCAGTTGTTCCGGGAGGGGGTCTTCATCAATCCGGTGGTCTACCCGGCCGTTGGAAAGCACAAATCGAGATTCCGAATGTCCATTTCCGCCGCCCACTCCTTGGAGGAATTGGAAGAGGGTGCCGAGATCATCGTTCGGGTCCTCGACCGTAACGGCATCATTTCCTGACCACATATTTCTGTAGCGATTTCATGCAACTGACCACCTACGAGTTCAAGCACTGCATCGGCGCCATGTTCGAAATGAGCACTGTGGATGCTCGAAAAATCCTTCCCGGCCACCTTCATCCCCTGGAGGTACAGCACACTCGAAGCGTGTTCGCTGTCCTCGCCTTCCAGTTCACCGATAGTGAAGTGGGTGCCTATGACGAGGTCGTGCTCTCCGTGGTGACACCACCGCGGATTGAGCCTGGAAAACCCCTCCCCCAGGCGGCTTTCTACCCCTTCATGCTGGCCACAAGCACCGAAGCTGCCCGCCAACACGCCATCGAGCGGTGGAGCCTCCCCCACTACATGAAGGACCTGGAATTCTCCTTCGAAGAGGCCGGCGGGAAGATGCGGGTGAGTATTCTGGATGAAGGGTCTCCGGTCTTGGAACTCACGGTCAGCGAGTACTCCTTCAAACCGACCACGAATCCCTACCATTGTTTCATGACGGATGGGGATGAGCGGTTGAAGGTGAACATCTCCATGAACGCGGCCCATTCCCAACACGAAGAGGAGACCGGTGAGCTCATCTTGTACCAACACCCCATGACAGAGTCCCTCGACCTGGAAGAGGTGTCCTCTTACCCGTTCAGGGAGGAGTGGTACGGATCAGGCATCCAGACTTTCGAAGAGGTGGAACGGATCTGATCGGGCCAGCTTCGGCTCGCGGGCGGCTCGGCCCTCCTGTACGGAGACCAATACGTGTCCGGTGAGGGCAGGAGGGTTTTTGTCATCTTCAACCCTGCCTCGGATGGAGGACGGGGGAAGACGAGAATCCCTCGGTACCTGGACCTTCTTCGCCGTCATCTTCCCCAATTTGATCATGCGATCACAGCCAAGAGCGGGGACGAGGCGTCCCAAACTGAATCAGCCCTTCGGAACGGGTACGACACGATCGTAGCCGCCGGTGGGGACGGGACCTGGAGCGCGGTAGCCGACCGGATCCTCAGCTTGGGTCGAACGGACGTGACCTTTGGCGTCCTGCCGGGTGGCACCGGCAACGATTTTGGTCGAAATCTGGGAATTCCAGGGCACGATCTGGAAGGGGCGGTTCGGGTCCTGGCCGAAGGCCACGTGACCCCGGTGGACGCCGGGCGGATCTTGGGGGCGTCTCGACACGAGGAGCGGGGCGATGCCATTCGGGAAGAACGTTTCTTCCTGAACGTTGTCGGGTTCGGGTTCGATGTGGCCGTGGTGGATGGGGCGAAAGGAGCCAGGTTCCTCCGGGGGGAACTCCTCTACAAGGCCACCGCCGTCCAGCAACTCTTCCGATTCCCAGGCTTCTCCGTGACGCTGGAAGATGACGACGGGTTCAGCAGGTCCGACCAAACCCTCATGCTCACGATCACCAATGGTGAACATTTCGGTGGAGGGTTCCCCATCGCTCCCGGCGCCTCCGTTCAGGATGGTGTGCTCCACGCATGCTACATAGGGGACGCGAAACCCCTCCGTCGTCTGGTCCTCTTCGACAAAGCGGGGAAGGGGCGTCACGAGGCATCGAGAGAGGTTGACACCAGAGCCGCTCCCCGATTCAGAGCAACCTTTCCCCAACCGGTGCGTTTCGAGGTGGACGGGGATGTTTATGCTGCCGGAGAACGGGAGCTGACGTTGGAAATCTGCAGGGGGGCTCTCAAGACTCTGGCGCCCCCGGGCTAAACACAACTTCCACCGGGTCCACCAAAGCCTCCAACCGCTCAAGAAGCTCCTGGTACCAGGCCATCGCTGTGGCCAACCGGTCCTCGTATCCGGCCACCCCCCAGATTACCGTGAGGGTCCGCGTAGTACCATCGTGGGTTTTCGTCCTCTGGGCGTCCTTCACAGGATTGGCACAAGGTCCCTCTGCATCGCTGAGGCAGATGAGGCCCTTGAGGGCCATCTCCTGACCGGAGGCGTTGAAGACGTACGTCGCCTCGGACGCACCCGGGGTCACTCGAAACGGAGGATGGGCCCGGTCCAGGTCCACCAGTGCGATGGGGAAACCGCTGTGGAGAGATACGGCGTTACAGCTGTCCACCGCGGCGTTGATGGAGGCGAGCTCCCCTCGATCCACTGCCCGAACCAGGTATTCACAGGCCGGCTTCCCTCGTCCTGCCGGCTTGTGCCCCCAATGCCGCAGCATGTCCCGGACAGCCATCCGGAGATCCTCGTCCCGTTGGAGGGGGGCGTTGGCTTCAAGGGAAATGAGGTCCGACAGCCACTCTGGTACGGCCAACGTTCCTAGAGGACCGGGAAACAGGGTGGTGAACGCAGCCGGCCGGAGAATTGGGTGGATATCCACCTCGATACGAAATCCGTGATCTGTCATGAGGGAAACTTGGTTGGGAGTCAGCCGGAACGAAACCGCTCACCCAAGAAGAACGCGGTTTTCCATGCCCATCCACGGTTTGCGGCGCCGACATTGTTGACGGCACGGACATTCTACTGCCCATTGTCCTCCAACCACGTACCGCACTTTCGCGGTTGGTGCTCCTTGCCCGTTCCTCGGAGGCGATTCATGTCCGGTCCCGCACTCTCAACCCAAGCTCGGCGGCCTGCCCGGGTGAGCTTTTGGACGGTCTCTCTTATTACGCTCACCCTGTCCGTCTTCGGCACCTCCATCGTGCCCCTTGGGGGCCAGGACTCTAGCCAGAAACCACCCCTCTCCATCGCCGAGTACAAGCTTTGGAGGAGTATCTCCGGGGCCACCATCTCCCCGAACGGAAACTGGACGGCCTGGGGTTACACCCGGGTGCGGGGGGATGACACACTCCACGTCGTGAACGTCAACACGGACGCAGAACACATCGTGCCCTTCGCGTCCGGGGCCGAGTTCTCAGATGACGGCGCCTGGGTAGCGTACTTCGTGTCTCCCCCCTTTGAAGAAGCCGAAAGGGCTCGGCGAGAGAGCGACCCGGTGGTCCGAAAGGCCGAGTTGTTGAATCTGGCGTCAGGCGAGAAGCGGAGCTGGGATGGTGCTGCCTCCTTCGGTTTCGCAAACGGTTCCAGCCATTTCTTAGTGAAGAAGGGACGCCAGGATGGGGCCGGGGGTGGAGGGCGCGCAGGAGGGAGCCAGGGCTCCGGGCGAAATGGGGGGGATGCCCCCCGTGGGGCCGATCTGATTCTTCGGAACCTGAGGGACGGTTACGACGAGCTCATCGGGAGTGTGGACGAATCCGGATTCAACAAGCCCGGAACCCTCTTTGCGTACACGGTGGATGCGGCGAATAAAGACGGAAATGGACTCTACCTGGTGGACCTGGGAACTGGGGCCAGGAGGGCCCTGGATAACGCCAAAGAGCGGTATTCCAATCTGACCTGGTCCGAAGAAGGCGAAGCCCTGGCTGCTCTTCATGGCGAGGCTCCCGAGAAGAAGACCGAACGGGTCAATACAC
>JBDHMC010000267.1:0-4066 GCA_039656355.1 Gemmatimonadota bacterium
TGTTCGATTCCAGGAATCACTCCATAAACGCCGCCTGTACCAGCTCCAGGAACTTTCCTCTGGGATTCGCGCCCCGGGGTGTCTGAGTGAAAACCAGGACGATGAGGTCGTGGTTTGGGTCCACCCAGGCCCCGGTTCCGTCGGACCCGGTGTGGGAGAACGTCCCATCCTCGGCAACGCTCCATCCGTGTCCGTAACCCACACGTGCACCACGCTCCGGGTCGAACTCGCCGCCGGAGAGATACGTATCGCTAGTCATGGTTTGGACGGTCCGTTCCGTTAGGATACGGGCCCCGCCGTACACACCACCGTTCAAGAACATCTGACAGAAGATGGCGTAGTCCCAGGCTGTGGAGATCATTCCTCCCGAAGCCCGGACGAAGGGGACCTGGGGTTCGTCCCCGGCCTCCCAGCCCGGTATCCATTCACCGTTACGCTGCTGATAGTACACGGCGCCCATTCGCTCCAGCTTCCCGTCCAGCTTCTCCGGCAGCTCGTGGTTGTAGGAATCGTCCATGCCGAGGGGAGTGTAGATTCGCTCGTCCAGAAAGCTCTCCAGGCTCTGGCCCGATGCGATACCGACCAGGGCCCCCAGGGTGTTGTAACCCGGATTGGAGTAGGAATACGAAGTGCCCGGAAGGACCTCGGCCCCCACTTCTCCAAAGCGTGCGGCCTCGAGTTGGAGGTTCGGGGCGTCAGGGTGCTCTGCAGACGGCTCCATGTAGGGTTGCAGGAAGAGAGAGTTGATCCGAAAGCCACTCGTGTGGTTCAACAGGTGCCGGATCTGCATGAAGCCCGAGCGGTAGTTGTCGAAAGAGGGGATGTGTTTCCGGACTGGGTCGTCGTAGGCCAGTTTCTCCTCCTGAACCAGGATTCCGATAGCTGTTGAAATGGTAGGTTTGGTATTGGAGGCCATGCGGAACATGGTGTTCCTTTCCATGGGGAGTTCCCGACCCTTGTGGCGCCAACCCAGAGCCTCATGAAGAACCACCTTTCCGTCTTTAGCCACCAGAAGCACGGCGCCCACCAGGTCCCCGGCCTCTATCGCCTCCCGGTAGAGCTGCACTCCCGACTCGAGAATGGCGGAAGACATCCCAACTTCGTCCGGCGTACCGATCGTTAGGGTGATGTCCTGGTACTCGCCGGGGGTTTGGAGTGGGAGGGCGGCCTGAATCGGGGCCGGCCCTGCTGAGAAAAGAAGAAGCAGTAGAACCGGTAGGAGCCAGGAGGGTATCCGCAGGCGGGAGGTAGGAAAGGGGGCCATGTACATCACGGTCTCCGATGGTTGGGGAGGTCTGGCAACCCGGGGTTCGTCGGGCCATCCAATTCGTCATACTTAGGTCCGGTTTTTCCCTGGCGTCAAGGCGGTTCCCGGATGGGGTCTTCGCCATGACACCCTTGACCGATGCGGTTCCCGAGAAACATATCTTTTCCCATGCTTCCACATCTCCAACGGCTTAATGTCCTCCTCGCGGAGCTAAAACGGCGTCAGGTCTTCCGGGCAGCCGCGGTATACGCCATGGCGGCTTGGGCCATAATCGAGGTTTCGGCAACTCTTCTACCCCTCTTCTTTCTTCCGGAGTGGATGGTCAGGGCAGTGGCGGTGATCATGGTCCTGGGGTTTCCGGTGGTGCTGGCCTTGGCCTGGGCGTTTGATCTTACCTCTGAGGGCGTTCAGCGGACCGTGGAGGCCACGGGGGTCGCACCTGCTGCGGAACAGTTCGTCCATAGCCTAAAGTTCCGAGCCACGTTGGCTCTTTTGGTGGCCGTTTTTACCGCGGGAGCCGGCTGGGTGAGCTGGCAGGTGTGGCTGAAGCCTGGTGCCATAAGGGCCCCAGACGCCCGGGAGGCTGGCGGCGGGGCCGAATTGAATCCCACCGATGTGGCGGTCCTCTATTTCGATGATTTTAGTCAGGGGGGAGAGCTGGCCTACCTGGCGAACAGTGTCACCGAATCCCTTATCCATGAGTTTAGCCAACTCGAGGCCCTCAACGTCGTTTCCCGAAACGGTGTGAAGCCTTATCGGGATCTGGCGATCCCCGTAGACAGCCTGGCCCGGGTCCTGGGCGTTGGAAGCCTGGTGGAGGGTAGCGTGGAGGGGTCTGGGGATCGCATTTCGGTGACGGTTCAGCTCATCAACGGGCTATCGGGCATGCACCTGTTCAGCGAGGTCATCAATGGGCAGGGGGAGGACGTTCTGGCCCTTCGAGACACTATCGTCCAGAAGGCGGTTCGGCTGGTAGGCCAGGCCCTGGGGAGGGAGCTACAGGTTCAGAGGGCTCAGGCTGAATCCAACGACCCGGAGGCCTGGGACCTTTACCAGAGGGCACAGCATCTCATCGAGGACGCCGACACTCTCCTCTGGGCTCGGGGGGACACGACCTCGGGTCGAAGAACCCTCCTCCGGGCTGACTCTCTCTATGCCTTGGCCTCCGAAGAAGATTCTCGGTGGACGCCGCCTCTGGTGGCCCGGGGTTGGAATGCCCGGACTCGGGCCGGTCTCTTCTCGGCCTCCCAGAGCACTCGGAACCGGGAGCTTCTGGAGCACGGACTGGATATGGCCGAGGCCGCTCTTGATCAGGACCCTGGGAGCCCGGAGGCCTTGGAGCTCAGAGGCTCACTTCGAGTGGACCTTTTTCGGGGAAGGGATGTCGGGGAGGGTGCTGATCTGGCACGATTGGCCGAGGAGGACCTTCGGGCCGCCACCGCCGCAGATCCGGCTCGGGTGTTTGCCCATGTCTCCCTGGCTGACCTTCTTCGGATCCAGGGGCACTTCCAGGAAGCTTCTATTGCCGCCCAACACGCTCTGGACGCGGACCCCTTCCTCATCAATGCCGAGAGGGAGATCCTCTTCATTCTCTCCCAGGTCTGGTTAGACCTGGGTGACCTCGAGCGGGCGAATCAATGGATCGATGAGGGTCGCAGACGGTTCCCGGCGGAGATTTCTTTCCCGGCGGCGAAACTCGTGATTCTGGCTGGGTCTGCAGGTGGAGTGGAATCGGTGGATACGGCCTACGTACTACTCCACGAAGTGGAAGAGGCCTTCAACCTTCCCCAGTGGCCGTTTGGGCGCCTTCAGGTGGCGGCAGTCCTGGCTCAGGTTGGCATGCCTGATAGTGCCCAGGTCCTGGTGGATCAGGTCAGCGCCTCGGGTCCACCTGGGGCCTGGACATATTACTTCGAAGCCAACGTGCGGCTTCACCTCGAGCAGGAGGACCAGGCGTTGGACCTCCTGGAGAGGTTGTTGTCGGAACTCCCCCAACGGCGTCCGTACATTGCCCAGGATTGGTGGTGGGAGTCTCTCCGAGGTCATCCCCGGTTCCAGGCTATGGTAGCCACCGGCTCCGGGTAGATAGAGAGGGAGAACAAACGGCCCGAAATCTCGGGTCTCCCCGAGGCCCCGGACCGCCAAGGAAGCCTTCCAAATACCCGCTCCGGGGCGGAAAGGACTCCCTTCCTACCTCTGCTCTCTCCTGGGTTCTTCCCTACCGGTGTTCCCCAGGATTGATCACGATTTCAGGGTCGGCTCTCAAGGGCGGTCCGCCCCTGACTTGAACCATGATGTCGTACTTATAAGTCCCCGCTGCGGCGTCGTTTCGGACGGCCTGGCCCCTCCGCTGACCCTGATTCCCCCTGATCCCGTCGCCCACGGCTTGGTCCCCGAAAGGCTGCCCGGACTTGAAGTTCACGGTCCAATCACCAAGCTCGCAGGCCCAGGTCACGACCTGACCACGGGTAACCGTCACCGAATTGGGGACTGCTACCACCGAGTCGGCGTCGGCCACGATCTGAATGACGATGGTGTCTGCCTGTCGGCCCAGGTCGGCAGGGGCCGGGAGGTCCCTATTCTGGGCTGGAGCGAAGGTCAAAGGGAAGAGAATCCCTAGAGCGACCAGGGCTCCGAAAAAAGTCCGCTTCATGTCGATGCCTCCGATGGGAAAAGACGAGATGTGTTATTGCGAAAGTCGTTCAAGAGCCTGCCTGGCCTCCTCCACCCTACCCTGAGCAGTCTCCAACTCTCCCAGGGCGAGTCGGGCCCGAGCGCCCACCGCGTCACCTCGGGTTC
>JBDHMC010000268.1:0-4035 GCA_039656355.1 Gemmatimonadota bacterium
AGGGCTTGCTCCAGCCCGACCTCCCAAACCAGAGATCGCTCAGGCTCCAGCTCGGGATTCCCCACCGTGAAGCCGGTAGAGGAGGTTTCCAGGAAGGCCGGTTCTTTCAACCCCCGACCCAGGTTTCCACGCAGGCGTGTCCCCAATGCAGGAATGGAGTAGGAAAGCCCCGCCTGATAGGTGAAGAACTCTCCGTATTGCTCATTGTCGTCCAACCGGACCCCCAGATTCCCAGCCCAACCCGAAAATTCCGAGACCAGGTGCGCGTAATAGCCCCGGTTCCCTCGCTCATACTTGGTGTCGCCATGGGAAGGCCCGAACTGGCTGAGAGACTCCGAGGTGGACCGCTGATCCTCTTGCTCTATTTCCACCCCGACCGACATGACCGAACCGGCCCAGGGAACCAAGCTCCCTCGTAGGTCCCCTGAGGCACGCCGGAAGGAATCCTTACTGGAATAACCATAAAACCCCAGGGTGTCTGCAGGGCCGTCAATGCGGTCGTCCGATCCCCCATCCCATCCATACGCCTTCAGGGCGACCTCCACCTCCACCCGGTCGGAGACCATTCGGATCGCCTCGGCCCTCATGGTCCACTCTTCCCCAAAAGTGAACGCGTTCCGGTCCACAACGTTCCCCGACCCATCCGTAGGGAAGTGATAGGTCCGATCGGAATATCTCCCTGAAACCTCCAAGCGGGTCCTCTCGTCGACCGCGGCAAAGGCCTTCCCGGATAGCACGGTGTTTTGAAAGTTGTTGTTGAATTCCAGGATCCCGTCAGAGGTGGTGCGGGAGAGCGAGAGGGAATAGCCCCCGGTGCCGAATCCGCCATGCAGGTCGGCACCCCAAATCATGCTTCCGTAGCTACCCCCACGCGCATAGACCGACGCCTTTCGGGACCCTTCACCTCTTCGTGTAATGACGTGGATGACACCTGCCATGGCATCGGACCCATAAAGGGCCGAGGCCGGCCCCCGGAGCACCTCGATTCTCTCCACGTCAGCGACAAGCAATCCAGCCAGGTCGAAGCCCCCACCCGCCTGGTTCATCTCCACGCCATCCACCAGGACCTTCACGTGATCGCTCTCGGCTCCCCGGAAGTAGGTGGAGGTCAGGCTACCGTAGGAACCATTCTGGACCACAACCAAACCGGGTACCTCGGCCAGGGCGTTCGCCACTCGGGTCACCCCTCGACGGCGAAGCGCCTCACCATCGAGGATCGTCACGTGGGAGGCTACGGTTCCAGCGGTTCTGGGAACTGGGGTCCCTGAGACGATGAACCCCTCCAGTTCGATAGGCCGAATCTGGCCGGTTCCAGGAGTTGGGAGGAGGAGAAGGAGGAGGAAAGTCCAGGCCGCCGTAGACCGGGGGAAAGCTACCGTCTGGTTTGGGAACAGGCTGTGGCCGGCCCCACCCGCGCGGGTACCATCCATCAAAAAAACCCTTTCTCTCCGCCGGGAGAGAGCAGGGCTTTGAGGTTTCGGTCTTGCTCGGAAGCCCCATGCCCCCCCGCGGAGACACTGGTTTCTACGCGGGGTGGGTCAGGTCTCCTGGCTTGAGGCCGCCCGACTTGCCTTCCCGGGGGTGTCCCCCAGTGGCCTTCTCAAGTGGGCGTTCCGAATGTACTCGGGCCTCTCACAGTGGCGGGGCCGCGCCGGATTCTCACCGGCTTCCGGGATGACCCACCCGCCATGTCGAACTGCACGGTCATCTTCGAGACTCGCCGCGTCGGTGTCAACACCTCCTCAAAAGAATGTGCCGGGCGGCGCGACGAAGTGTCAGGAGTCGTCCAATTCCCGGGCCAGGGCAATCCGGGCCTCCCTCCGCTTCTCACCCTCTCTGAATCTCCGTTCGTCCTCCTCGGTCTCTAGCTCCAGAGGGGGCACCGGTACCGGCCGATGGTTCGCGTCGATAGCTACGAAGGTCAGGTAGCACGTGTTGGTATGTCGCGAGTGCCGAGTAAAAAGGTCCTCAGCTTCGACCCGGACCCCAATCTCCATTGAGGTCCGACCCACGAAGTTCACACGTGCCTTGCAGGTCACAACCTCTCCGGTAAAGATGGGCTCCTTAAAGTCCACCCTGTCGAAGGAGACCGTGACGCAGGGCCGTCCGGAGTGCCTCATCGACGCGACTCCAGCTGCCCGGTCCACCATGGACAGGATCACACCCCCGAACACGTGCCCGTGGTTGTTCACCTGGTGGGGCATCATCAACTCTGAAACCAAAGATTCTGACCCAAGCGGGGTCCGCGGCTCCATTCCGTTCCTCATACCTCACTCCTTTTGGTGGCCGATTGTACCCATAGGAGGATCCGCTCGGGCTTGTCAGAACCCAGGTAAAAGCGGGTCCCGTCCTTGAGATTCAGGACCAAGGCACGATTTCCGCGGATGGTCCAGCCTTTCTTCTTATTTCCGCCGACGCGGATCCCCCACCCCCCGAATTCTCTGATGGGGGAGTACGTCACAGCTTCTGCCCCCTCGATCTTCTCGAAGGGAATCTTCTTTTTGATCACCTCCGCGAATCCCCAGCGCATGTCGATCTCTTCGCCTGTCACCCTGGTCCTGAGTTGGCCCATGAGAAGATAGAAGAGGGAGGGGATACCAAAACCAAGTGAAAAGCAAAGGACAGCCACCCCGAGGGGCATAGCGCCCTCACGACTTCCAACATTCCCATTGGCTAGTTCAAAAAGGGGAAACAGAGCCACCAGGAATGTGAGCCAGATGAGAGCGTGAACCCACCACGACCACCATGACCGCTCTTCGTAAAGAGCCCGGGGTTTCATCTACGTGTCCTCCTGACTTGGGAACCCATCCGCCTATTGTGGACCCGTAGCCGATGGGTTCCAAGGTTGCCCCCATTCAGTCCATGGGCCCAAGATACCCACGAAACAGGTCCGAGGAGAGCTTGGGAGGAGAGCTTGGGAGGAGAGCTTGTGAGAAGAGCTTCGAGGGAGACCTTGTAGGGGAGCTGGGAGGGAAACCATGGGAATCCGGAGACAGGTTGGGGGAAAGGCCAAGAGAATGGGCTTCTGGCTAGGCCTTCTCTCGTTCTTCCTCCTTCTAATCTTCCCTGTGGATCCCGGAACTCCACCAGCGAGCCGAATGGCGGCCGTGGCCCTCCTCATGGCCATCTGGTGGGTCAGTGACTGCATCCCCCTGTTTGCCACGGCCCTCCTACCACTGATCCTCTTTCCCCTCCTCGGGATCATGCCCGGCCGCGAGACCGCACCGATATACTTCAACAACATCATCGTGCTTTTCATCGGGGGGTTCATGATTGCCCTCACGATGGAGAGGTGGAATCTGCACCGACGCATTGCTCTGGCCATCATTCACGCGGTGGGGGGAGGCCCCGCGCGCATGGTATTGGGCTTCATGTTGGCCGCCGCCTTCCTCTCCATGTGGATCTCGAATACGGCCACCGCCGTCATGATGGTCCCCATCGGTTTGGCCATGGTCCTCAAGATCGAGGAGGAGTTCGGAAAAGATCGGACCCACTCCTTCTCGGTGGGGCTTATGTTGGGAATCGCCTACTCTTGTTCCGTGGGGGGCCTCATGACGTTGGTGGGAACCCCCCCGAATCTCTCCTTTGTTCGGATCTACCAGATTCTCTTTCCTGAGGCGCCGGCAATAGCCTTCGGACAGTGGATGACCATGGCCCTCCCCCTGGGCGCCGTCATGTTGGTGATAGCCTGGATCCTCATCACGCGGGTCTTCTACCGGGCACCCTCAGATCTGACCGTGGATCGCCAGGTCGTAACAGCGGAGAGAGAGGAACTTGGGGCTGTAACCTTCGAGGAAAAGGTGGTGATGGCTGTATTCGCCACCACCGCAATCCTTTGGGTTTTCCGTGTGGACCTCCAGTTCGGAGTGGCCACCATCCCGGGTTGGTCTCGACTTCTCCCCTACCCCGAGATGATCGATGACGGCACCGTCGCCATCACGATGGCCTCCCTCCTCTTCTTTATTCCCGCTCGAGACCGGAGCCGGGGCGACCAACGGATCATGGGCCCAGACGTGATCCCACGCCTCCCCTGGA
>JBDHMC010000269.1:0-4034 GCA_039656355.1 Gemmatimonadota bacterium
CGTAGGACATGGCAAAGACCAAGGAGCCGTTCAACGGCCCTGCCCAGGAGGCGACGAGGTCGTTGTAGATCCAAGCCTTCAGCGCCACCTCATCAGATCCTACCCTGATCAACCCCATTTGCTTCGCAACCAGACCCGAAGCCACAAAGACGGCAATGGCGTTCATCCCATAAACGAGTAGGGGCTTAGCCCAAGCCTGCCGACCTCTGATTTCCATGATCCAGAAGCAAAAACCCAATAGGACCAGACCGGCGCCGGCCGTGAAGAGAACATAGGAGCTGGTCCAGAGCGGCTTATTGATGGGGAAGCTGAACCCCCATATGAGGCCCGTTACGATTCCGACGACCCCACCGACGAGGAGGCCTACCACCTTGACCCTCGGGGTCCTTTCAGAGTGCAACCACTCCCCGGTGAAGATCCCCAGGACTGTGGTGGCCACGGCCGGGAGGGTGCTGAGCAGGCCTTCGGGATCCCAGGTACCTCTCCAAAGACGGTCTCCCAGGATCAATCGGTCCAGATACGCCCCTAGATTCCCCTCGGGAGAAAGGTCCCCCACACCGTAGCCCGGCACAGGTACGAAGGTGAGAAGGACCCAATACCCCACCAGAAGTCCTGCAACCATCCATGCTCTTCCCACCCGGCCGAAGTAGAGGTAGGACGAGGCCGCCAGAAGGTAGACCAGCCCGATCCGCTGCAACACACCCATGATCCGGAGGTTGCCCAAATCGAATCGGGGATACGCCGCCATGAAGAGCCCGAGAGCGAACAGGATGACCGAGCGGATAACGATGTGACCGAGAAGCCTCCCCCTGGAGTCGCCCCGGTGAAGGCGTTTCTGGAAGGAGAAAGGGATCGCCACACCCACGATTAGGAGGAAGAAGGGGAAGATGAGGTCTGTCGGGGTCCACCCGTGCCACTCAGCATGACGAAGTGGGGCGTAGATGTGGCTCCAGCTACCCGGGTTGTTCACCAGGATCATGCCGGCGATGGTCAGGCCCCGGAAGGCGTCCAAGGAACGCAACCGACCCACCGGCAGAACCCTCTCCGTCATTCTGTCACCCTGTCTTTGAGGAATCTGTCCTCCAAAAAATCGGCCAGGTCACTCAAGTAACCCAGGTCGCCGAGATCGAACACGGGGATCGGGAGTTCGATCCCGGCCCGGTCGGTAACGAGGGCAAGGGTCCTGGCGGACTGTCCCTCCTCCGGGTCAAAAAGCGGATCCGACCCTGGGACATCCCGGAAAACCTCGATCTTCGGCTCGGGAGCGGACTTGAACCCCTCCGCCAAAACGATGTCGGCATCAAAGAGGAATCGGCCCACCAGTTCGGATAGTGGCATTTCCTCCTGAGGCCAGTTACCGATGACTCCAAAGTCCGACGGACCGGCGAGGACCGTCCGCACGGCCCCTCCCTCATGCCTATGCCGCCAGGAGTCCCGCCCGGGGTGATCCAGCCGGAACCCATGGCCGTGCTTCGCGGTCATCACGCGGTATCCCCGCCGGTGCAGTTCGGCCCCCAGAGCGACCGTGAGCTCTGTCTTCCCAGCGTTCTTCCGGCCGATAATGCAGACAACGGGAGGAAACCCGGCGGGCGAATCGGCGGGCGAATCGGCGGGCGAATCGGCGGGCGAATCGGCGTTCATCCGGGCGTCTCCGGATTCAAAGGGTCACCCTCCAGAGCGGGGTTGATATCTCGGAGAGTCCCTTCGACCCACCCAGCCATATCCACAGTGTTCACATTGGTGAAGGCCAAAGCCAGTATCTCCGGGCTCCCCAGGTCTGCGGACGGAATTCGGTGGGCTCCCAGTTTGGTCAGCGCATCCTCCATCGATCGTTTTCCGGTCCTGATGACTTCCTCCACCCCCGGGAGACCGCGAACACCATAGCCGGCACAAAGGGGCTCGAACCCGAGGGGGCCAGGGCTTCCCGGCACCACGGCCAGGACATCAACCGGCCATCTCCGAAGGATCCGACCCACCAGATCCTGGGTCACGAGAGGGAGATCACAGGCCAGGAGGAACACGCCCTCCCGACCCTCCTCTTGGGCCCAGGTCAGGGCCGTGGAAAGCCCACCAAGGGGACCCAACCCGGGGGTGAGGTCCGGACGGCCCGGGACCCCGAGGGCTTCGGCCACCTTCTCGTCATTCGTAATGACCACCTGTTTGGAGGTCCACGGCCTCAGAGCCTCCAGGGCCCATCCTGCCATGGCCCGGCCCAGTACTGGGAAAAGAGCCTTTTCCCCATCGAACCGTCGGCCCTCGCCACCCGCCAGGACCACACCCAACAGGTCCCTGGTGGCCTCGCCTCTGGTCTCCGGATCCAGACTCGTCACCCTCCCTCGGCCCCCCAATCCAAGACTCTCTCCTCCCCGGTGTACAGGTTGAATCCCCCGTTCCGGGCAAAACCCACCAGGGTCATGTTGAACCTTCGAGCTAGGTCCACGGCGAGGCTGGAGGGAGCACCCACCGCGACCACCATGGGGATTCCGGCCATCAGTGCTTTCTGGATGATCTCAAAGGAGGTCCGGCCGCTCACCACCAGAACCTTGTCATGCCTGGGGAGAGCGCCTTCCAGAAATGCGTGACCGATGACCTTGTCTACGGCATTGTGGCGGCCCACGTCCTCCCTGAGCACCTCCAAGCCGCCTTGAGGATCGAAGAGCCCTGCGGCGTGGAGCCCACCCGTTCTCTGAAAAGCAGCCTGCCCTTTCAAGAGGAGATCGGGGAGGCCCGTGACCAAGTGCCCTTCCACGGCCAGAGTGTCCGATGGGAGGACCTGACACCCCCTCACTTCCACGGCTTCGAGGGAGGCTTTCCCGCAAACCCCGCAACTGGAGGAAGTATAGAAGTTCCTGGTCAACAGGGTTGGGTCGAAGCGAACGTGGTCCCTAAGACGCACAGAGAGCACGTTGTACTCCTGAGGCGCCTCGGTCTGACAATAGGAGATCTCCCTCACCTGCTCCCGGGAGCTGAGGATGTTCTCCGAGCGCAAGAAACCTGCCGCCAGCTCGAAGTCGTGTCCCGGGGTCCTCATCGTCACCGACACACTTTCGGTCTTCCAAGAACCCCCGGCCAGGAATTCCACCCGGATCTCCAGCGGCTCCTCCACCGCCACATGGTCACTTCGGAGCTTTCGGACCCCGGGCTCGAGGTGCTGGAGCTTCAGGCTCATGGTCCCGCGACGTGGAGAAATCAGAGGGCTATCCCCCTACCCACCGAAAGCAAATAATCCTCCAAGAATCAGGACCGGAATCATCATGGCGATCCATCCGATTATGACGGTCAAAATGGCCTTGCCGGTGCTGAAGTCCAACGCCTGGCGAACACCGATGATCCCGGCCACCAGCATCCAGATTCCGACAACAGGCCGGATAAACCCACCAACGAAGGGAACGATGGCGAAGAGGTACAAAACGCCCGGGGATTGGGCGAAGCCAAGGGTCCGTAGGAGCTCCCCCCAGGTGGCGGTCCCGCCGAAGATCTTGGCCCCGATAAGGTAGGTCACCCCCGCCCAAATCAACCAGGCGATGATCTGAGCAACTGGGGCGAATAATATGGAGTTATTTCCGTCACCAACCGACCCGATGGCCGAAGCGACAGCCACCATGGCCACGACCGTGGCGGCCTGCAGCGTTGCGGTTTCGTCAGCCTCTACCTCCTCAAATGTGTCGACGTTCAGGGTGGCGGCTCCAAGCATACGTTGAACGAGATCGCCCTGGGCCATGGTTCTTCTCCTTTTCAGGGAACGCGGGGGTGGCCATCAACCGCCAAGATAGGCCCGGCCTTCGTTGGACAAAACCTGCAAAAGCCTGGCAGAAGATGTGTGTGGAATCTAGTTTGTTTTTCATGGTAGCTCCAATGGATTCCAGCTGCCGCTCCCTCCCCCGGGCCTTCAGGGACCACTCCCTGGTCCTGATGCTGGTCCTGGCCACCGTCAACTTCTGGGCCTGCTCCTCCGACTCCTCGGGTCCGTCGGGTATTCCAACCACCATGACAGCCATGGAAGGGGGTGGACTCCAGGGTCCTGCAGGGACCGT
>JBDHMC010000270.1:0-4030 GCA_039656355.1 Gemmatimonadota bacterium
TTCTAATCGGTGTGTGGATCGCCAGCGGCGTGGTGCCGGTGATGATTTTTTATGGGCTGAAGATCCTTGCCCCTGGTTACTTCCTGGTAGCGACATGTCTGATCTGCGCCCTGATCTCCCTGGCCACTGGATCATCCTGGTCGACAGCGGCCACCGTGGGTCTGGCGATGATGGGTGTCGGGCAGGCCCTTGGGATGCCAGCAGGCATGACAGCGGGGGCGGTGATCTCTGGCGCCTATTTCGGCGACAAGATGTCTCCGCTTTCCGACACCACGAACCTGGCCCCAGCGGTGGCGGGTACTCAGCTCTTCACCCACATCCGGCACATGGTGTACACCACGGTACCCGCCCTCATCATTGCCCTCATCATCTTCACCGTTATCGGAATCATGAGACCGGCATCGGGATCGGTGGAGACCTCTGACTACCTTCTAATGCTCTCGACGCTCTCGGGATCCTTCAACCTCACCCCGTGGCTTCTGATTGCCCCGGTCGCGGTGCTCTACCTGGTCTGGAAGAAGACACCCGCCTTGCCCGCTCTGGTCATCGGTGTCGTGGTGGGAGCGGTCCTTCTCCTGATCTTCCAGCGAGAGCCTGGGGCGGGGCTGCCCTCCCTCCTCGGTCGGCTGGTCGACTCTCTCTATACCGGTTTCGTGAGTGAGACCGGAGTTGCCACCGTCGACGAGCTCCTGACGAGAGGGGGCCTCACCGGCATGCTCGACACCATCGCCCTCATCGTGGTTGCCCTCGCCTTCGGGGGGATCATGGAAGCATCGGGTATGCTGGCCAGACTGGCAGCGGCTATCCTGAGACTGGCCCGCTCCACCGGTTCCCTGATCGCGGTGACCATCTTCAGCTGTTTCGGAATGAACATCCTGGCATCGGATCAGTACCTTGCCATCATCGTGCCCGGGCGGATGTATCGGGGCGCCTTCTTGAAGCGAGGCCTCCATCCGAAGAACCTCTCTCGGGCCCTGGAGGACTCGGCAACGCTCACCTCCCCGCTGATCCCCTGGAACACCTGCGGGGCCTACATGTCAGGGGTCCTCGGAGTGAGCTGTTTTACCTATCTCCCCTTTGCATTCCTCAACCTGGCCTCGCCGCTGATCTCCATGTTCTACGGGTTCACCGGCATCACCATCGAGAAAATCGAAGACGATCCCGACTCCGTGGTTGGAGTCACGGATGAGGAGCTGGCGAACCGGGACTAAGCGCTCAACTCCGAGGGAAGAACGACGCCAAAGCTTCCTCCGGTGGGGGTTTCGTGAGGAGGCTCACACCCACCATGAGGACTGCCGAGATCAAGAATCCTGGCAGGACAGGATCGATGGTCTCCAGCCCGAATCCTTTCCATAGGAATGTCGCTGCCACGCCCCCGACCATGGCTGCCGCGGCGCCCTCTTTGGTCCCCCGCCGCCAGTAAACTCCTAGAACCACGGGCATAAAAAACGCCGAGGCCATAAGGGCCGTGAAGAGGAGGACGATGAATTGGACCAACTCCCCTTCACCCACGCCCGTGAGGAGGAGGAGGACAGGAATGCATCCCACCACGAGGATACCGATCCGATTCACCATGATCTTCTGCCGTTGGGTGGCCTTCGGATGCACAAGATTCTGAAACAGGTCGTAGGAAAGAGCTGATCCGGCGACGATGAGGAGGGAATCCACCGTGGACATCATGGCCGAGGTGATGGCCGCCAGCATGAGAGCGCCCAAGGTAGGCGGGAGGACGGCCAGGGCGATCATAGGCATGGCCAGGTCTCCCGTCGGGAGAACTGGAAAGAGGACTATGCTAGCGAGGGAGAGGATGAACACCAGGAGGTTCACGCCCGTGATGACCAGGATGGCGAAAAGGATTCCCCGGCGGATGGTGGCCATGTCTTTCATCGCGTAAAGGCGGATGAGCTTCTCCGGGGTCGCGACGGACCCCAGCATGAAGGCCAGGCCCATGGTGAAGAGAAGGGTTCCCGGGAGCCCTTCCCAGGTGAACGTGAGGGGGTTTACGGCTTGGACGTAGGTGAAGAGGTCATGCACTCCCCCTACTTGCCGAATGGCCAGGGGAACCGCAAGGACCACACCCAGGATCATGATGATGAGCTGAACGAAGTCTGTGTACACCACAGCGATCATCCCGCCAATGACAGTGTAGGCCAGAAGGATGACCGTGAATCCGATCATCCCCCACTGAATGGGGACGCCGAAGACGATGTTGGCGATGAGGCCCCCGGCAACGATCTGGGCCTGGATATATACGACGGTGGCCACAAGGATGATGACGGACGAGAGCCCCCTTATACCCTTGCTGTCATACCGAGTCTCCAGGAAAGCCGGTAGGGTGAGCTTCCGGACTCGAGTGAACCGTGGAGCCAGGACGGCGGCGACAAACCAGTAGGCCAGAGGAATCGAGAGGACCAGCCAGCCAAACGACCACCCCACGGTGTACATGACGCCGATGGTACCAATGAAGGTTCCCGCAGACGTGTGGGTGGCGGCCAGCGTGGCGCCCCCCAAAACCCATCCCAGCTTTCCGCCGGCAATCCAGTAGTCGGTCTCATTCCTGGTTTGTCGGAGGCTGTACCACCCGATACCAAAGACGATGAGGAAATACGCCCCGAAAACCCAATGGTGGAGGCTCACGGGGCCTCCTCGTCGGGCTGGGCCTTGACCCGTACCGAGGATGCTTCTCTCCCCTCCGCCCAGAGCATCCAAACCAGATAACCCACTACGATGAAACCAAAGACCAGGAAGAGACCCCAGAAGATGAATCCGGCGTCCAGGACGCTCCTCACCTATCCCTCCCCCGCAGGTACCGCACTCCAAAGGCGCCCATGACGAGGAGGATCAGGACCACGAAGAGGTCCAGCCCCCGCTCCAGGGTGAGGAGGGAGCCCGTCCCTTGAGCGACCCTTAGGACCAGCATGGCCGGGACGCCTTGAAGCCCGATCTCGTATGCCCCTCGCTCTCCCGGCGGAGGCTGGCTCAGGACGGAGGTCGGGAAGGAGCCGATGATGGTGAGGCCTTCGGGTACCTCCACGGTGGCTAGGAAGGTCTGTGGGGTCGGCTCGGCCGGGATCCACCGGGGCACGACCAAGGGAATTGTGGCCCTTCCCCCTTCCTCCCAGGCCCCCTCTACCGTGTAGATAAGTTGCAGGGAAAGAGGGTCTGTACTCTCGCCGGTGTTTCCCTCGAGCCTTACCGATCCTTCCGAAAAATGCTCCCGAACCTTCTCGATGTAGAATCCTGAAGCCCCTTCACTGGAGACCTCCAGTTCCTGTCGGTCCAGGAAGGCTTGAAGGGAGAGGATGCGAGCAGGCTCCGGTGTCAGGACACTGAGAGGCACCTCTTTGGTACCTGGCTCCGGAAGGATCCTGTAGGTGATTTGAACCTGGAAGGCCCCACCCACCCTCTGCAGGCTCGTCTGCATGCGGGCATCCAGGAGGACACCCTGGGCCGCCAGGGGATCGGTGGGCGGGGAAAGGGAGAGGACCCCTACCACCAGGAGGAGATTGCTAGCCTTCATGCTTCCACCTGGCGGCCTATTCCCACACTTCCCTCAGGAGGCGAAGGGCATTACCCCCCATGGCCTTCCGGATGTCCTCATCCGAGTACCCGTGCTTCACGAGCCAACGCAGGATGTTGATGGAACCCTCGGTAGGGTTCTCGAGTCCTCTCACGTACTCCACCTTCTCGAAATCCATGTCCTTCCCAGCCGATTTGGCCCTCTTCCCTCCATGGGACTCGCGAATGGAGAGGTTGGCAGCATACGTGTTGTGGAGCCCTACGTGGTCCCCGTAGAGAGAGTCTGGGCCGAACCCGACATGATCGATCCCCACCAATCCCTTCACGTATTCGAAGTGCTCCATGAAGGCTTCCAGGTCATGGGTGCGCTGATCGTAGGTAAGGGTGGTGTGGGGGGCGGCCTCGATGCCGATGAGACCACCTTTGCCAGCGCAGGCCTCCAGCACCTCGTCGGGAGCTAGGCGGTTGGAATCCCAAAGAGCCCGGGCCCCGATGTGGCTGAGAATGATTG
>JBDHMC010000271.1:0-4015 GCA_039656355.1 Gemmatimonadota bacterium
GGGGATTTCCTCCTCATGGATGAGGCCAGTTTGGCATCCCAGTATTTTGGCGGAAATCCTTCCGACAAGGTCATAGCCACAGCCATCATGGTCCCTCTCCAACTCAAAGAGGGGGTAGCCGGGTATCTGGCCGTGGGGCGGGAAGAGGACATCGATTTTTCGGAACTCGACCAAAGCCGTACGGTGTCCATCGGGAAGCAGCTTTCCGTCGCCCTATCCAACGCACGGCTCATCGAGGAAATCGAGAGGTTGAGCTGGGGGGCCCTGACCGCCATGGCCCGCGCCATCGACGCAAAATCCCCCTGGACCTCTGGCCACTCGGAGCAGGTCGCGATCCTCTCGGTAGCCATTGGGAGGGCCATGGGCTTCGCCGATCCGGCTCTCACGGCCCTTCAGAGGGGAGGCCTCGTGCATGATATTGGAAAAATCGCCATACCTGGCGCCATCTTGAACAAGGATGGAAAACTCACTCCCGAGGAACGAGAGGTGATCGAGTCCCATCCTGAGGCGGGGGTCCGGATCTTGGAACCGATTCCGGAAATGGAAAGAATCCTTCCTATGGTCCTGCACCACCATGAGGCCTGGGACGGATCTGGATACCCCATGGGTTTGGCAGGAGAGGGAATTCCCCTGGAGGCCAGGATCATGGCGGTGGCTGATCAGTTTGAAGCGCTGACCGCTGACCGTCCCTATCGGAAGGGTTTTAGCATCGAAAAGACCGTGGCGATTCTAACCGAAAATGCCGGTACGGGCCTCGATGCAAAGATTGTCGACACTTTCCTAGCGCTTCTGGACGCGGGGGATCTCCCCATCCAGGTGCCGAATTCCGTGGAGACAGGGCCATGAGAAAGACCAGCCCCATTCCCGCTCACATAATCAGTATTCTGGTATTCGCCGCTGTAGGGTGCGGACCCTCCGAGCCCGAACCGAACCGAATCACTCCTGAGGAAATCCGAGGGGTTTGGGTCAGCGACAACGCCAGTTACGCTGGACGTGATATGGAGATTCTCGAGGAAGCGTTCCTATTCGATACTGGAGACGGAGCCTTCGAACCCTACATCATCAGAAACATCGTTGTTGAACAAGAAAACGATGGCACTCTCTATGATTTTGAATACAGCGGGTGGGAGGGCGGAATACTCAACTTTTCGTTCAAATACCGGCCCGGGGATAGCATCATCATTTTCAAGAACCAACCCCGAATCGTTTGGAGAAAGAAGCCTCCAAGACGCTAGAAGACCATCCGCCTGGCTGCGATGAAGTGTTGCTGCCAGTAGGGTTCCCTCAGGTCCGAGACCCTTACACCGCGGGTGCTACTGTGGATGAATTCCCCATCCCCAACATAAAGCCCGACATGTGTGGCTTCCCCACCCACCGCCGCTGAGAACCCCAGCACGTCACCCGGCCAAAGCGCTTCCACTTTGAGCTCCACCGGCGACCCCATCCGAAGTTGATCTCTGCTGATGCGGGGCAGGTCGATCCCGAACCGTCCATAGGCATATCGGATCAGCCCGGAACAATCGAACCCGTTTGCATCGGTCCCGCCCCATTGATAGGGAGTACCGATGGCCTCAAAGGCCGTCTCCACCACAGCGAGGGCGATCTCCCTCTCCTCGCCGATGGGAGCCGGATCTCCGCCAGTTTCGGGTCGCGGCTCAGTGCGTGGTGCTCCTGCCCTGGGACTGGGCTCAGGCGAGGGTGCCCCTCCTACTGTGCTGCACCCCGTCAAGACTAGGGTCAAGAAAAGGAACTTGGCGACCTTCACAGGAGCCATGTATCGGGTACCCCTTGGGGTGAGCAGTCAAGGTGGATGAAACTACGAGAACCACTGGAAGAAGAGAAACGATCCGGCTGTTTCCGGACCTTTCAGCAGGCGGGGGGGATTCAACCGATAATGTGGTCAGGGGGAAGGTCTTCTGTTGGTTGCCGCCCAGTTATCCGCAGAGGAGGCACGGATATGAGGGACCGGGAAGAATGACCCGTGGATTCGCGGTAGGGATCGACCTGCACGGCACCCTGCTGGATGACAGCTGGCAGGTTCCAGATCGGTTGGCCGAAGAGTTGACGGTGGCCCTGCAGTCGATCCAACCATCCTGTGAACTGTTCTTGTGCACCGGAAACGACCTCACATTTCTCAACGAGCACATAGGGCAGGATCTATTGAGCCTCTTCGATGGTTTTGTCCTCGAGACAGGATGCGTGGTGAGTCACGGCGCAGGCGAGGAAGTCTTGGTTCCCCCAAAACCTCTTTCGGTAATGCAGGAGCTGGAGCGGCGGCTCCGAGACAACCCCCTACCCGGCATCCAGTACTTCGCGCGTAGGTTGGCAACCATCAGCATGTTCACCAAAACGGAGCAAGGAGGCCCGGACCCTACTCAGCTCTACCCCCGGGTCATGAGAGAAGTAGAAGAGATGGGATACGGTGAGGATGTGCTCGTGACTCACTCGGATGTGGCCGTGGACATTATTCCAGCAGGCTTCAACAAGTTCACGGGTCTCCGCTATGCGGCCGAAGCGGCTTCCCTCATCGGCATCGCCGATTCCCTGAACGATATCCATCTGGTCGCGAACGCCGACCTGGCGTTCTTGCCAGCCAACGCGTCGCCGGCGCTCTTGAAGGCCCTGAGCCACCGCGGACGCGACGTGATGCCATTGGAGAAGGGCCACCTGCCATCATCGAAGGGCACGATCGCGATAACCGACTCCCGCCAAACCGAAGCCGTCATCGAGATCCTACATATCCTCCGCGATCACCTCCAATAGCAGGGCAGGTCGGTTGGAAATGATTCCGTCGACGCCCAACCTTATCAGCCTCAACATCAGGTCTCTTTCATCGACCGTCCAAACGTGAACGCTTTTGCCATTCTGTTTTGCACGGGCGACGAACATCGAGTCTACCACCTCATAGTTGCTGCTCAGCACTTCCCATCCACCCTCAAAAACGTCGTCCGGGTAATCCTTCCCGAAAATGAAACCGGTACGGAGTTCAGGGGCGATACGCTTTACCTCTTCAATGGTCTCCCGACTGAACGACGTGACCATACACTCCTCACCAAAACCCTCAGAGCGGATGATCTCGACGACTGCGGCGGCGATGGTCGGCTCCTCACGCGAAGTCTTGATTTCGATGTTCAGTTTGAGCTGCCCTTTGGCAAACCGTATCACCTCCCGGAGCGTAGGGATGGGCTCCCCGTCGAACTCCTCACCGAACCACGAGCCCACCTCCAGGCTCCGGAGCTCCTCCAGATAAAAGTCCCCCAGGTCTCCTGTCCCATCGGTGGTTCGGTCGACGGTGCGGTCGTGCATGAGAACCACCTGACCATCACGGGTGAGACCCACGTCCAGTTCCGCGAATTCCGCTCCTGCCTCCACGGCCGCGGACATGGCGGCGAGAGTGTTCTCCGGTGCGACGTAGGAAGCCCCCCTGTGAGCGGTGACCACCAGGTGGTCTGCCCTTGAACACCCGCCAACGATGAGAGAAATCAATACCAACCCTCCGAACGCATAATGCGACCTGGCCATGGTAGTCAGATTATCCTCTCGATCTTGTGTTTGCGTGCGAGGTGTAGGCTCCCCTCCAACACCAACGAACGGGCGACGAGGACGGTCGGGTCCTCGTCATTTCGAATCTCCGAGAGCTTCGCGTGTACCGAGCGGAGTCCCCCCAACCACCATCGGGCATCAGATAGATAGATAATGTCACCGATCCCCGCCCGGATTGAATCGGCTACCTCCCGGTTCACGCTAACTCCCCCTCGGCCGTCATCCTCCCGAAGCAGGCATTCGACCTTCAAGCCATCTTCCTCGTTTGGCGTTCCGCCCTTGTAGTTCTCCTTCGCCTTCCACAGGGTGCACACCACCAGGCCTTCCAGTTCTTCTTCCCGCTTACCCTTGGTGAAAAGCGTCACCAGCAGAGCGATGAGCCCGCTCCCCGCCAATCCGTACAAGGCTCTCGTGTACTTGAACCCTCCGGCCGGATCCACACCGTGAGAAAACGGAGTCACAAGGACCGGGA
>JBDHMC010000272.1:0-3995 GCA_039656355.1 Gemmatimonadota bacterium
AGAGAGTCGCATGCCCTGGCTCTACAACCGCTACATCGGCCATGACAACAACCGTGACTCTTATAACGTCACCCAGGCAGAGGTCCGCAACGTCAGCCGTCTGCAGAATCAGGAATGGTTCCCCAACGTGGTCTACAACCACCACCAGACGGCGCCCTTCCCGACTCGTATTTGGATTCCACCCTATGGGGAGCCCGTAAAGCCCAACAAACCAGGGGAAGTCATTCGTTGGGAAAACCTCATCGGAGCCGCCATGGGAATGGCCTTTGATGCGGAGGGGAAACCCGGGGCGGTTTCAAGAGTCAGCTTCGATGCATGGTATCCGGGGTTCATGACCCAGGTCGTCACGCATCACAACATTCCCTCCATCCTCACCGAGACCGCTCTCTACAACCTGGCGACCCCCCACGAATACTCCCGGGAGGATATCCCGGTGGCCTGGAGAGATTTCCAGAAATCGGGCTTCTATACGACACCCTGGGAGGGGGGTTGGTGGAGGATCGGGGACGCGGTGGAGTACTGCCTCACCGCATCCAAGGCGGTGCTGGACGTCACGGCCAGATACCGGGAGGAAATGCTCCTCTCGAAGTACCGGCTGGCTCAGGCGAACATTCAGACATTCGAGGCGGAAGGACCGTTTGGGTGGGCAATTCCTCTGGATCAGGACGACCCTTTTGCCCTCACAGAGCTCCTGGACAAAATGGATCTTCTAGGCGTCCGGGTATTCCAGGCCACGGAGCCGGTCCTGGTGGAGGATCGAACCCTGCCTGCGGAGACTCTTGTCCTCCCGACCTCCCAAGCTTTCGGGGGGTTTTTGAAGACCCTCTTCGAACGACAACAGTATCCGGACCTCCGGACGAAGACCCACCTATGGCAGGGAATACCACGTCGGATTGAGGTTGAGGGCGGACCCTTACGTCCCTATGACGTAGCGGGTTGGACACTTCCACTTCAGATGGGACTTGATGTATCGGAACTCGCCGGACCGGCCTCGGACCTCGCTGTCCGACCCCTCACGGACTTTTGGTCCCCGCTTCCTTCGGATAATCCGAGCGATGCCGCTTGGTACCTCTTCCCCTCGGATGGGGGAGCTTGGCAGGCGGTAAACGGACTGCTTGCCAGAGGAGTCCCGGTGGCGTTGGAAACCGAGGGGGCACACCGATTCGTGGTAGGGGCGGGGCACGGCCAGGAGTTGAAAGAGGTGTTTGACGAGATGGGACGGGTCGCGAGTGCCCAATCTGCCGATCACAGACCCGAGGCACCCTCGACGGAAACCCGGTCTTTGTCGTCGTTTCGTGTGGCGATTTATCGCCCCTGGCAGGGGAGCATGGACGAGGGATGGCTTCGTTGGATTCTGGAGCACTACGACTTCCCCATGACGGAGCTTAGAAACGACCGGGTCCGAGCTGGAGAGCTGAAAGCGGACTTTGATGCCGTTATTCTGCCTTCCTTGCGAGCGAGGGCCATTCTAGAGGGGAATCGGGAGGGGTCCGTTCCTCCTCAGTACGTAGGCGGCATTGGTCAAGAAGGGTTGGAGGCCCTCAAGGCCTTTGCCCGTGAGGGTGGCACCATCTTTTTCCACGAAGGTTCGTCGGAGCTTGCTCTTCAGGCCTTCGATCTACCCTTGGCCGAAGTCTCAGAGGCTGCCAGGGAGGGTGGGTTCTATTCCGCCGGGTCCATCTTGAAGTTCTCCTGGGCCGCGGACAGTCCACTTGTGCAGGGTATGGATCCGGACGGAGTCGCCTTTGTCACCTCCCGGGCTCTCCTCTTCGAGATCACCGGGGAGGGTGACGGGATTGTGGGGAGACCCCGGGTAATTGGCTCCTTCCCGGAGGAAGGCCCGCTCCTCATGAGTGGGTATTTGGAGGGGGAAGAGGCGATTCTGGGGAAGGCCCCGGTGATGGAAGTCCCTTACGGGGAAGGGCGGTTGGTTCTGGTGGGGTTCAGCCTCCATAACCGGGCCCAGATGGTGGCCAACTTCAAGCTTCTGTTCAACACCATTTCAGGGTTTTGAGGTTGGGATCGACTCCAGAAATCGCCGTCAAGTACTCAGTTTCCATGGCCCTGAATCTCCGAATGGGCTAGACTACCGCCGGAAATCGGGAGAGGGGTTGAAACGGGGGGCTCAAGATCGAGAAGCAGGTCTCCGATGTTTCCCTCCATGACAGAAGAAACCAAAGGCTGAGAGCTATGCACGACTTTCTGAAAAGACTCGGTATCGATGAAGTGAACCTCGGCGGGTTTTCCGGGGACTGGGTGGGGTCCGGGCCTCTTCTGGATGCCTATTCGCCCGGAGACGGATCGAAGATTGCCTCGGTCCAGCAAGTCACCGAAGCCGAGTTCGATGAGATCGTGGAAAGGGCCCACGCCGCCTTCCTGAACTGGAGAACGGTTCCGGCGCCGAAGCGTGGTGAGGTGGTGCGGCAGCTGGGGAACGCTCTTCGGGAACGGAAGGAGGACCTGGGGGCTCTGGTGACCCTGGAGATGGGCAAGATTATCGCCGAGGGGGAGGGCGAGGTCCAGGAAATGATCGACATTTGCGATTTTGCCGTCGGTCTATCCAGGCAGCTCTACGGCCTGACCATGCAGTCCGAGCGTCAGGACCACCATATGCGGGAGCAATGGCATCCGCTGGGAGTGGTAGCCGTGATCTCTGCCTTCAACTTCCCGGTGGCTGTTTGGGCCTGGAATTCGGCCCTGGCCGCCGTCTGCGGTGACTCCACCCTCTGGAAGCCAGCGTCCAAGACGCCCCTGACGGCTATCGCCGTGACGAAGATCGCAGCCGAGGTTTGCAGGGCCAACGATGTAGATCCGGCCATATTTTCCCTGGTGGTGGGGAAGGGTTCCACTGTGGGGGACAGACTCCTTCACGACCGCCGGATCCCCCTGGTTTCAGCCACAGGAAGCTGTGAGGTGGGCCGCAGGGTGGCAGAAGTGGTCGGTGGGCGCCTCGCCGGCACCATCCTCGAGCTGGGCGGCAACAACGCCATCGTCGTTACACCCAATGCCAATATGGACCTGGTCCTCCCCGCTATCCTCTTCGGGGCTGTGGGAACGGCAGGCCAACGATGTACCTCCACGCGCCGGATCATCGTCCATGCGTCCATGAAGGACGAGCTTCTTGGTCGTCTCATCCCAGCCTATGAGTCCATTCGCATCGGGGATCCACTGGACCGTAACACCGTGATGGGGCCGGTGGTGAACACCCAGGCCGTCATCGATGTGGAGAATGCCATGGAGCAGGTGGTGGCTGCAGGAGGGAAGATTCTGTACGGAGGCGAGCGTTTGGAAGGGGAGGGTTATCCCGGCGGCCTCTACATCACACCCTGCGTCGCCGAGGTGGAGAACCACTGGGAGCTCGTCCAGGAGGAGACCTTCGCTCCGATTCTGTACATCATCACCTATGGAAACGCCGACTCCTCACCGTCCCAGGCCGTGGACGAGATCGAGGAAGCCATCGCTATCCACAACGCGGTACCCCAGGGCCTCTCGTCCTCCATCTTCACGGAGAACTTCCGGGAGGCGGAGACCTTCCTTTCTCATCGAGGGAGCGATTGCGGCATCGCCAACGTGAACATCGGCACCAGCGGGGCGGAGATCGGTGGGGCTTTCGGAGGTGAAAAGGACACCGGGGGGGGACGAGAATCCGGCTCGGACGCCTGGAAGACCTATATGCGTCGCCAGACCAACACCGTGAACTGGAGCACCGAACTCCCTCTGGCCCAGGGAATCAAGTTCGGGGGGGAGTGAGCCGGGTCAGCGAACCGTGATGTAACTCTGTTCCAGTTCGGAGCCCACGTTGAGGACCACTGTCATCGCCCCGTCGGGGAAGACCCGCGGTGATAGATAGTTCCGGTTGGAACCTATGGGATCCACCCGGAACCGAAGACCCGAAGCCATTGAAACTCTCTGAGGGCTAATGGTGAAGGTCTTGGTGTTTCTTCCTGTCACCTCTCCGAGCCTCAACCCTGCCCCCGTCCCCGCGGCGAAGACCG
>JBDHMC010000273.1:0-3985 GCA_039656355.1 Gemmatimonadota bacterium
TGGGTTACTTCACCGATACCCCTGATCCTTATGCGGACCTTGGGGAAATCGTGACTGGCCAAAAGGTCGGCCGAGAGAGTTCGGCCGAGCGTTCGATGAGCCTCAATCTGGGCCTCGCCATAGAGGATGTTGCTTCGGCCAAGATTATCTATGAAAGGGCGCTCGAGTCGGGGGTGGGGATGGAGCTTCCCCTCTGAGAAGAATCTTGCGTTCCCTGGGCAGCCAGACTATTTTTAGGCAAGGCTAAACTTCCTTCCAACCTCTTTCCCCGCGGAACTTTCGCTCCCAGATCCCATGATTGACCCGGTTCTCGCCCTTTTTATGTTCAGCCTCCTCGTCCTGGCAGGCGCACTCCTGTTCTGGCCGAAGCGGGGCCTCGTCCCCCGGCTCCTTCGGTTGTCTGACATGTCAGAGCGAGTTCTGTTGGAGGACTCCCTAAAACACCTCTACAAGTGCGAATACGCGGGGCGACTCAGCTCCGTGAACTCGGTTGCCGGATCGGTGGGGGTGTCGAGGAGTCGGGCCCTCCAACTGTTGAGTCGCCTGGAAGAGCTGGATTACGCCAGGGCCGTGCCGGAGGGATCTGTCCTCACCGACGCAGGTCGAGAATATGCGGTCCACATTGTCCGGACCCACCGGCTCCTGGAAAGGTATCTGGCCGACCGGACCGGGGTCCTTCCAGAGGATTGGCACAGTGAGGCGGAGCGCCGGGAACACAAACTCTCCCCCGAAGAACGGGAATCCCTAGCCGCAAAGTTAGGCCACCCCCTCTACGATCCTCACGGGGATCCGATCCCCACCGCCTCTGGAGATCTGCCTCCCCTGACGGGGGTCCCCTTGACCGCTCTGGACCCTGGGGACGTCGGCTCCATTGTTCATCTGGGCGACGAACCCCGGGAGGTCTACGAGACCTTGACGGGGGTTGGCCTCTCTCCGCTCATGCCGGTCCGGGTTTTGGAGGTCGGTCCGGGGGAAGTGCGTTTCGAGGCATCGGGAGCGGCACACACACTACCCTCCATCATCGCCCGCAACATCACGGTAGAGGTACTTCCAGAGGCGGAACTGGATGAGTCCGTCGTGGGATCCCTTGCCGAGGTGGAGCCTGGAGAAACCGTCCGGGTGCTCGGGATCCACTCGGGTCTTCAGGGGCCTCAACGCCGCAGGCTTCTCGATCTGGGCCTGGTGCCCGGGACCCTGGTGGAGGCCGAGTTCACCAGCGCCGGTGGGGACCCGGTAGCCTATCGAATTCGAGGGGCCCTCATTGCCCTACGGAGGGGCCAGTCCCGATGGATCCAGGTTGACCGGCAGGTGGGAGCGTGAACCTGCCCTCAAGTCCTTCGCTGCAGAAGGGCGCTCGGAACCTCGATGGGCGAGACCTCATTCCCCTGGGCCTCCAACCTGAGCGGTGGGATCTCCTTGTAGCGCTGGCCGGAAATCCGAACACAGGAAAAAGCACCGTCTTCAATGCCCTGACGGGACTTCGCCAGCACACGGGGAACTGGCCGGGGAAGACCGTCGCGAGAGCGGAGGGGGTGTTCGCCTACGAGGGACAACGGGTGAAGGTCGTGGACCTGCCCGGGACGTACTCCCTCCAGGCAGGAAGCACCGACGAGGAAGTGGCCCGGGATTTCATACTTTTTGGCCGACCCGATGTGACGGTTGTCGTTGTGGATGCCACCCGCCTTGAGCGGAATCTGAATCTCGTCCTCCAAATTCTGGAGATCACCCCCCGGGTGGTGGTTTGCCTGAACCTCATGGACGAGGCGAAGCGGCATGGAGTCGCTGTGGACCCGAAGGCCTTGGAAGACCGATTGGGGGTTCCGGTTGTTCCCGCTGTGGCGAGGGAGAAAGAGGGGATTCCGGAACTGTTGAGGGCTATCCACAACGTCGCGACCGGAGAGGTGGAAACCCGCCCGTACCGCCTCGAGGAGCTCCCTGAGGATGTTGGAGCGGCCATCGCCGAGCTCATCCCCGCCATAGAGGAGACGATACCGGGGGTTCCAAACGCCCGGTGGTTGGCCCTCAGGCTCCTGAACGCGGACGAAAGTGTCGAGGAGGCCCTGCGACGTGGTGAGATTGGCTCGGGACTGGATGGAGAGTCCGTTCTCAAACTGGCAACCTCATTGAGGTGGACTCTGAGTCCGGGGTTTCACGACCGGTTGACGGAAACCTTGTTTGGGGTGGCGGAGGAAATCGCCTCAGCCTCCATGGTGGTGGGGCTGAAGCGAGCGCGGTTCGACTTCGACCGAAGACTGGACGGGCTCCTGACCAGCCGGGGGTTAGGGTTTCCCCTCATGCTTCTGACCCTGGCCGCGGTATTTTGGGTGACCATCGAAGGAGCCAATCGTCCTTCGGCATTCCTCGCTTCCGTCCTCATCGACGGCGTGCATCCCCTCCTTTCGGGCTTTGGTGAAGACCTCGGGTTTCCGTGGTGGCTCAGTGGTCTGCTTTTCGATGGGATGTACCTGGCCACAGCGTGGGTAGTGGCCGTCATGCTTCCTCCCATGGCCATCTTCTTTCCCTTGTTCACCCTTTTGGAGGATTTCGGGTACCTCCCCCGGGTGGCTTTCAACCTCGATTCCCTCTTCCGCACCGCGGGTGCTCATGGGAAGCAAGCCCTCACCATGTGCATGGGGTTTGGATGTAACGCCGCAGGGGTGGTGGCAACCCGGGTCATCGATAGTCCCAGGGAGCGCCTCATCGCCATAATCACCAACAACTTCTCTCTCTGTAATGGGAGATGGCCCACCCAGATCCTTATCGCATCCATTTTCCTGGGGACCCTGGCTCCACCCCATCTCGCGGGGGTCCTTTCGGCCGGGGCGGTGGTCTTCGTAGCCCTCCTGGGAATAGTCTTCATGTTCCTCACCTCCTGGCTTCTTTCCAGGAGCGTATTGAAGGGCGAGGCTACGACCTTCAGCCTCGAACTTCCGCCCTACCGGCCCCCTCGGGTACTCCAAACCCTGTACACCTCTCTCATCGACCGGACCCTCATCGTCCTTTGGCGCGCCGTGGTTTTCGCCCTCCCGGCGGGAGCGGTGATCTGGCTCGTGGCCAACATCTCAGTGGGCGGGGGGAGCCTGGCCGAGTCCCTCATCGGTGGCCTCGATTCCTTCGGACTCCTGTTAGGCCTGAATGGGGTGATCCTCCTGGCGTACGTAGTGGCCATTCCCGCCAATGAGATCGTGATTCCTACGGTCCTGATGTTGACGGCTCTGCTCCTTCCGGCCGCCGGTGTGGGTGAAGGGGTGGGGGTGATGTTCGAGCTTGGATCGGGCGGGACCGGAGAGCTTCTACGGTTAGCGGGGTGGACGACTCTCACGGGGGTAAACCTCATGCTTTTCAGCCTTCTCCATAATCCCTGCTCCACGACTCTCTACACCATCTATCAAGAGACGAAGAGCTGGAGATGGACGGCCCTGTCCGGTATTCTGCCCCTGGTCCTTGGCTTCACCGTCACCTTCCTCGTGGCCCAGATCTGGAGACTGATGGCCTAGGAGCCCGGCCGCCAAGTATGGTTGGCCCCTTCGCCGGGCAGGCTCCTAGTTCGGAACTCAGAGGTGGGGCCGGAGCTGGAGGAGATCTATGTCGCCCATTGAGAGGGAGACGAAGTTGGTCCTCTCGCCCGAAGACTACCGGAGGATCCGGGAAAGCGGACGGGTCGTGGAGTGCATGGATCAACTCAACATCTACCTCCATGATCCGCTCCGTGTCAGAGATGAGTTGGGGTACTTCCGGGTCAGATTTGAATCGGGGCGGATACCAGTCGCGACCCTCAAAATCCCCGTTGGTTGGAAGGGGGAAATGAGGGAGATGGTAGAGGTGGAGCGACCCCTTTCGGAGTTCGGTAACGCTCTTTTTCCGAGGCCTCGCCGGTGGGTAATGGTGGATACGAATGCGCCCGAAGGGTTCATGGAGCACTTCCAGGGCCTGGGGATCAGCCGGCTTCGGCGTCTTGGATGGATGAGGAACCACCGGTGCGTCA
>JBDHMC010000274.1:0-3982 GCA_039656355.1 Gemmatimonadota bacterium
TAACCCTGATGTCCTCTACACCGGCACACAGAAGGTCTGGAGAACCACAAACGAGGGGCAGGGGTGGGAGGCGATAAGCCCTGACCTGACCAGGGCCGACCCCAGCACCATCGGACCTTCCGGGGGACCCATCACAAAAGACCAAACTGGAGTAGAAACCTACGCCACAGTGTTCGCCATAGCCCCCTCCTACCATGACCCAGATGTCATCTGGGCAGGATCGGATGACGGGTACGTGCATGTGACCCGGAGTGGGGGAGGGAACTGGGCGAACGTAACTCCACCGGACGCTCCAGACTTCGTGCGCATCAACACCATCGAGGCATCACCCAACACCCCCGGGAAGGCCTACGTCGCCGGTATTCGGTATCTGGTGGAGGACGACCGGGGCCCCTACGTCTGGAAGACAGAAGATTTCGGGAGCACATGGACCAAGATCGTGAACGGGATCCCGGAAGATGACTTCATTCGTGCCGTCCGGGAGGACCCTGAGAGGGACGGACTCCTCTACGCTGCCTCGGAGCGGACGGTATATATCTCCTGGGACGATGGAGAACATTGGCAGCCCCTTTCCCTGAACCTGCCGACAGTCCAGGTGGCCGACCTGGTGGTGAAGGAGGATGACCTGGTCATCGACACGCATGGCCGATCATTCTGGACCCTCAACGGGATTGACCCACTTCGGCAGGTCTCACCGGAAACATTGGAAGCGGAGGTCTACCTCTTCCAGCCGACTGATGTCCTCAGAGGTCTGGACTCGACGGTCGATATCACCTACTACCTGGCGGAGGACGCCGACGAGGTTGAGATCACTTTCTTCAATGAAGCGGAGGAGCTGATCCAAACGTTCACCGCTCAAGCGGTGGAAGAAGAGGCTGAAGAGGAGACGGAAGAGGGGACGGAAGAGGAGGAGACTTCGCCGTTCGCCCGGTTCTCCCAGCGCCCGTCCCCCAGCACCAGGGACGGTGTAAGCCGATTCCGATGGAATATGCGCCTGGACGGATACACCGACTTCGATGGCCGAATCTTCTGGGCAGCGGGGAACACAGGTCCGGTCCTCGTACCCGGAGAGTATAAAGTCAGGTTGACCGTAGATGGCACGGTTATCGGTACCAGTTCCTTCAATCTCGGGTTGGATCCCAGAATCAAGGGGGTGACCCAAGCGGACCTTCAGGCTCGATTCGACCTCGCCGTAAGAATCCGGGACAGGGTGAGTGAGGCCAATGAGGCCGTAATCCTCATTAGGGAAATCAAGGCCCAACTCGAGGATCGGGTCGAGGCGTCGAATGACGCGGGTTTCGAGGGGGCCGCAGCAGCCCTCCAAACCGGCATCAGCGCCGTGGAAGCCGAGATCTACCAGGTGAAAAACCGGAGCAACCAGGACCCCCTGAACTTCCCCATCAAGCTGAACAACAAGCTGGCGGCTCTTCTGGGAGTGGTGGAGGGGTCCGAGAACCGGCCCACGGATCAATCCTTTGCGGTATTCGAGTATCTGGACGGTCTACTCCAAGCGGAGATGGAGAAACTTCACGAGCTACTTCAGGAAGACTTGCCTGATTTGAACCAGCGACTCGAGGGTCTCGGTCTCGATCCAATTCAGATCGGGGCGGGGGGTTAGCTCATCCCACAACACTCCCCCTGGGGGCTCTCAGGAAGGCGCGGCGCGGATGCGGGAATTGACCAGGTAATTCGAGACTGGTAGCGTCAGTCCTTTCGGGGGTGGATCGGGACTGGTGTCTCGACTGGTCTTCAAAACCAGCTTGCCCGGCTAGAACCCGGGTAGGTGGGTTCGATTCCCACACGCCCCCGCCAACTCCGGGGGACCCGGCGGCGGTTGATCACCCCGCCGGGTTCGCTCCGGAGGGCCAGAGACCCGACGGAAATCCAGGAGCGAGAAGCAGTAGGTGAACCGCCCCGACGACCTCCAGATTATCCTCAACCCGGCAGCGAGTGGCGGTGGCGGTGTCCGCCTTCAACCGAAGCTCGAGGCGGAGTTGGCTCAGAGGAACATTCCCTTCACCCTCCGCCGGTCCGAAGCACCCGGCCACGCTGAGGCCCTCTCCCGTGAACTGGCGCGGGACGGCTCGGATCTGATCCTGGTGGTCGGAGGCGATGGCACGATCCACGAGGTTGCAAACGGGCTCCTGAAAGGGGATACCAAGCCTCCCCCCATCGCTGTGGTTCCTGTCGGTACCGGAAACGATTTTTATAGGATGGTTGGGAGGTCCAGGAACATCGATGCAATCCTTGATGGTCTTCTGGATGGAACCGTCCATGACTTCGATGTGGGACGCGTCCGGTATGGTGGAGCAGAGAGCTTTTTCGTTAACCTCCTCGGGGTGGGAGTGGACGTGGAAGTCCTGAGGAAAAGAGCGAATTACCCCCGATTACGAGGGCTTCCACAATATCTGGCCGCTTTGGTATCAGCTCTCATGACCTTTCGGCCAGTCTCCTTTCGGGCATCCCTCGAGGGAATTCAAGGAGTGAATGGAGAAGAGATTGTCGAGGATCGGACCATTCTCCTGGCCGTGACGGTAGGACCATCGGTGGGCGGCGGTTTTCTTCTGAGTCCGGAGGCCTCCCACACCGACGGCCTTCTGGATCTCTTTTTTGTGAAGAACCTTGGCATGCTCAAACTTGCCCGCTACATCCCTAAGGTGATCAAGGGTACCCACCAGGGAGTCCCTGAGCTCCTTCAACGGAGAATTACCGGCGCCACGGTCCGGCGATCCGATGAGGAGCCATTTTTCTTCGAAATGGATGGGGAAGGGATGCCTGATCCCGTAAAGAGTCTGGAACTCGAGGTCTGTCCAGGTATCCTCCCAGTCCTCGTCCCCGGAGGGAGTCAATGAGGGGGCTCACTCATCTTCCCCTCTTGGTGATGGTCGGCGCCCTCACCATTCTTGCCGGGCTCCCCGAAAAAGCCCGAAGCCAGGTTCCGGACACGCTGCAAGCCCCACCGGTTGCCCAGGAAGCCGAGGTCTCTCTGGCCGAAGTGGTGCCCCAGGACATATCCCCAAGGGGTGCCTTCATCCGGTCCTCCTTGATACCGGGTTGGGGGCATGCCGAGGTGGGTGCCTTCGTCCGGGGCGCCTTCTATTTCAGTGTGGAAGCCACCTCGGCCCTGATGTTCTTCAAAACCCGGACGGGGCTATCCAGCACCCGAAGACAGTTAGAGCTTAGGGAGGCTGTAGTAACTGCTCGGATAGAAGCGGAGGGGGAAACCGATCCCGGAGCCATCGAGAATGCCTTGGCCGCCGACCCCGTGGTGGAAGATCTGAGGGCTTTGGAGGAAACCCGAGCCGGGCAACAGGAGGACTGGATCGCTCTGGGGCTATTCTTCATGTTGATCGGCGGAGTCGATGCGTATGTCTCCGCCCATCTCGCCAATTTCCCCACAGCCGTAGTAATTGAGCCGACTCCGGCGGGAGGATTGGAGATCGGCTTGTCATTACCCTTCGGGTTCTAAAGGCCCTCCGTAACTCCAGTCCAGGAGCCGTGGGGCTGTCCCAGCGGACAGGACCGCGTAACTCTTGTTCACCAACCAATCCCCAGCGTTCAGGTAATGTCTCCCGGGGAACACTTCCCTCAAGCACGGTGCGTGGGTGTGGCCCAGGATGACCAGATCGATTTCCGGTGAGGAGGTGAGTTGGTCCACGGCCCACCGTTCCAAAAACTGGGACCGTGCCTCTTGCTTCTCCTGAGACCCCGCCGGGTGGGTTCCGGTTGTTGAAACCCTCCGGGCCACCCATGCACCTACATCCGGGTGGAGCCACCGGAAGGCAAACCGAGTCAGAGATCCCCTCAGTACAAACCGGAGGATCCGGTACCCCAGGTCCCCAGACCCCAACCCGTCCCCGTGGGCCAGTAGAGTTTTCGTTCCCTGGAGGGCTAGAACGGTGGGTTCCCGGAGAGAGTCCACCCCAATCTCCGTGGTTAGGAAATCTCCACCCCACCAATCGTGATTTCCTCCCATGAGAAG
>JBDHMC010000275.1:0-3982 GCA_039656355.1 Gemmatimonadota bacterium
TGAGAATGGTCACCAGCTCGTCGGATCGCTGAACCATGGCCCGGACTCCCAGGGAATCACCGACGATGGATCGGGAATCGGCCCGAGCTGTGCGCTCCTGGATCTCGGCGGCATTCCCGTGAGCGAACTCGAGTATCTCTTCGGTGAACCAATACGATGCCTGAATCCTCTCCTCGAAAGAGGCATAGGAATACACCTCGCCAAGGATGCCGAAACGGCTCCGGAGGCCGATGTAATTGCTGACGTATCGTGGTTGATGACTAAAGGTGAACCAACCTGCTTCCTGATCTCCCCGAGCCGGCCTCGCCCCACCGTAGTAATACATGTCCCACCCGGTTTCCTCTTTTACACCCCGGGTCACATAAGGCAGCCATGAGCCTCTCAGAAACTCATCGATCTCGGGAGGAGTGCTGGGGGTGAGGGGGGGGGCATAGGTGAGATGGTATCCGTGGTGGGAACCGTTGGTGGTATGGAGGTCTACGGAAAGGTGGGGATCATATTCGGTATATAGACGAACCAGGGCCCGAGATTCGGGAGCATCCAGCTTCATCTGATCCCGGTTGAGATCCAGCCCCATGGCATTGGCCCGTTGCCCCATCCCCTCCACCGGCCCGTGCTGCCCGCGGCGGTTCGTTGGACTCACTCTCTCATTACCGTCGGGGTTGTAAAGGGGTGCGATGAGCAGGACTACCGAGTCGGCCCAGTGCCGGTGTTCTCCACCGGCCAACTCCCGCAGGAGGACGAGCAGGGCCTCCTTCCCCGAGATCTCCCCGGCATGGATACCCCCCTGCACATAGATCCGGGTCTTTCCGCTCGCTCGTACCGACTCGGGGGACCCGTCATCCACTCTGCCCACCACCACGAGAGGTATGGACCGACCTTCATGGGTGGTTCCCATGGACGTGAGGTGCATATCGGGGTGCCGGCCCACGACCTCCGAAAGAAAGGAGATGACCTCGTCATATCGGGTCGTCTCGCGGAAGTCGCTGCGCTCCGCCGCGGTCAGGGGCGATTCGGCTTCTTGTGCATAGAGAAATGAAGGGAAGACAGAAAGTGGAAGAAAGCTCAGGAGAAAGAGAAAACCCCTCCCCCCAGTATGTCGTTTGGTCATGATCCACCTCATGGAACTGGTCCGAAAACAGCCCGGAACCGGACCGAGCCGGGACCCAAGGTATGGCCATGAAGGAGAGAGGTCCAACGAAGGGAGGACGAAAAGTCCTCACCTCTAGTGGAGAAGCTTTAGCAAAGCCTTGAGGTCCGCCTCCGGGATGGGAGCTCTTGCCACCAACAGACTTCGACCCAACTCCATCACCACCTGATGCCAACCCGGAGCCAAGGAGGCCTCGAGGACGTTGGCGTAAACCCGGCCTCCAGGAGCTTCCTCTTTCGGGATTCCCCCCTCCCCCCGCCCCAGAGGATTGGCGTCGGTACCCAGGAGCATGCCGAGGTACCGTAGCTCAAGGGTGTCTCCAGGGGACAGGAGTTGACGGATCAATAAAGCCTTCTCTCCCGCCACACGTTCTTCCCACTCGATGGAGACCACCCTAAAACCCCTAACTGCCAGGGACATCTCCTCAGAGTCGGTATTCACTCCAACATATCCGACGCTGTCCGCCTTGAAGCGAGCGGCGGAGATCGAGGCCCCCGAAACACCCACCTCTTCGAGGGCGGTCACCGTACTGGCCAGCGCGCGCGCAGGCGTGGGGGAGACCTGAGCCCCCGTTACCACCAACTCTTCGAGGGCAATCGCCGAACTGGCCAATTCGGCTGAATCGGTGATCCTGTCCCCTTCCCCAATAACCGTCTCTGAATCGGCTTGTCTGGATGCCAAAATGGTGAGATCCGGGCTGGGGGGCGCGGCCATCGGCGCCTGGGCGGCAGTCCGTCCCTGGGCCTCCCTGACTCCCTCTGGCGGGGTAGCGGAGGGTGGAAGGTCCCCCGCCTCCCCCTCAGCGACCGATGGGGCTGAAGCGGCACTCAGATCCTCCCGCAATTCCGACCGTGAAGGCTGGAAATCACCGGCCCCGGACGAATCGACATCACGATCCGCGAACTGTGCGGATGATTGCTCCCCGGGAGCGAGTGACGATACACGGCCCCCCGGAAGGGTTCTCCAGATTTGCCCCCCCATCCACCCAACCCCCAAAGCAAGCACGATGGTGGCCGCCCAAGCCAAGGGAAGCCCCTTCACAGGACCTCGATAGTGGATCCCCGAGTTTGATTCCTTTGTCTGGAGAAGGGGATCTAATCCAGGGGCCTCAGCCCGCTCACGAAGCTCCTCGAAGGTGGGGAGGGCGACCTCACCCAGATTCGGACTCCCGAGAACCTTCTCTGCTTGAGATCGAAGGTGTCCCTCATCTTGAAGTCGTTCACTGCAGACAGGGCAACTGGAGATGTGGTCCCTAACCTCTTCCCCTCGATCCTGCGGGAGAAGGTCCAGAGCGCCATCCAGATAGGCGTGAAGTTCCCCGTCAGTTACGTGCCGCATTTTCCTTCTCCATCTCCCCGTGAGCCTCGACTAACCGCCTACGGGCACGGGCCAGAGTGGTGCCGATAGCGCTGGCCGCAAGGTCGGTCACCTCAGCGATCTCTCTATAACTCAAGCCCGCATCCCATAAGAGAAGAACTTCCCGATCTCGAGGGTTTAGGGCATCCAGGGCTGCTCGGACCTGCGCCCATTCCTCCTCTGCGAGGACGAGCTCATCCGAGCCCGGAACTCCCTCCTCCTTCTCCGTCTCGATCCGAAGAAGGGCAAGGTGCCGCTTCCGGCGGAGTACGGTTCTAGCTTCATCATGGGCCAAGTTGGTGGCCACACGGAAGAGCCAGGCTCGTGGGTTCTCGGGCTCATGCCGAAGGGCGCGGACAAACACCTCCTGGGCCAAATCCCGAGCCCTCTCGGCATCCCACACCTTTCTGTGGAGGAACCGAACCAACTCCTCAAAGCTGCCACGGTAGACCTCACCCCAGTCAACGCTCACCTGATACGCCTTCTCCAGACCAAAGTACGACAAGGGCTGGACCCGCAGACCCCCTGCCCGGACGTCCCTCCATACCCCGCCCTCACCTGCACCGGTCCCTCTGATCGTGGATGACGACCCAACCTCTGAGGTTTGCACAAGGGGGTGGTCCACTGGCGACTGAGACGGGAATGATTTGCTAGCGGTGTCCCACCGGCGGGTGGTCCACTGGCGACTGAGACGGGAATGATTTGCTAGCGGTGTCCCACCGGCGGGTGGTCCATGGGCGACTGAAACCGGAACGGTTCGCCAGCGGTGTCCCACCGGCGGGTGGTCCCTCGGTGACTGGAACGAGAACGACCCGCCAGCGGTGTCCCACCGGCGGGCCGTTTCGAATTCGGCGTTTTGAGCCCGGCTGGTATCAGCCCCCCTGCCTGAGGATATGGACGGTTCCACCGAAGGTCTCTACCTCGATGCGGGCCGATCCCGTTCCCAACTCGAAGCTCATTTCCTTTTCCGTCAACCCGGGGAATCCCTCCCCTTTGGTCGGTTCGGTCGGCGCACCCGGGTAGTTGACCTCCATGTCCCCTGCCAGGGTGAGGATGTCCACCTGAGCGTTGATATTGCCAGGCAGATAGAGCCAAATCTCGCCCCCATGGCTCCCGAAGTTGTACGTCCCTCCATCCTGGATGCTTCCTTGATAGCGGAGGGTTCCACCCACAGATCCGACCTCGACGTCCGTTGAGGTGATCCCTTCCAAGGTCAACGACCCGCCCACACTTGCAGCTGAGATGTCGCCAGTACAGTTGACGATGGTCACCCCCCCGGCTATTCCCGTGACCTCGAGGTCCCCTTGAGCATCTTCCACATGGATCGGACCGTTGACTGACTCCAGGACGATGGACTCTCTCCCTCCCTGGACACTGATAGGTCCATGGACGGTGGTAACTTCGATTTGGCCCTCGGTACCCTGGATATCCACGTCCAGGGCCACCCCCTCGATAGTCAGATCGAACCCCCAAGGT
>JBDHMC010000276.1:0-3963 GCA_039656355.1 Gemmatimonadota bacterium
CATCGACTTTCCCGGCCTTCAGCCTCCCAGCGATGGATCTGAGGCCAAGGGGGAGGAAAGTCGGAAAAAGCAGCGCCGAAAGTCAAACCGGATCTTCCGGGCCTTGGGATGGGTGTTCGGGTTGGCCCTCACCGCCCTTCTTCCTTTCTACGCTCTGATCAGGACCTCTGTCTTCCTCTTCCACCGACACGACCTCACTGGACGGGTAGCCTTGGGGGGAGGCGCCCTCGCCACTGTTCTGCTCCTCCTCCTTTATCTGGTTTTGGTGAGCCTCCGCATGGGAGGGAGGGGGAGGGTGCCGAAAACCGTTCGCCGGGGAACGGGCCTTCTGGTAGGCGCCTATTGTCTCTACGCCCTTATCTACCTCTCGAGCGCAAACGCGAAGACGGAGGAGATCCGGGCCACCTATTCGGCCCTGAATCCCATTCTCCGGGTGGCGGTGAGTACGCTCCTCATCGGCGACCGGGAAGGGGTCCTGACGGGCACAGGCCGGACCCAGGAAGACTATGAGAGCTGGGGTTTGGAGGTGAATGAGAGTTCTCTCCATCTCCCCCAGGAGGACGGCTTCGTTTACGCGGTGGACGTAAGGACCGTCGGGCGGTCCGAGTGGCGGAATCAGGCCGTTGCTCTCTACTTCCGGGCAATGGGCTTCCAAACGCTCCGGCACGTGGGGACGGCGGACCACCTCCACGTGGATCTTTCTCCCGCCGGAAGCCGCTACTAGGGAGGTAGTTGACAGTCTGGCTCCGACCGAGTATTGTGCTACTATGAACCTAGTAGAGTCTCGATCCGAAAAGGATCCCGTGGTCCTGACCAGCCGGGAAATGGACGTGATGAATGTCCTCTGGCGCTTGCAGTCTGGGACCGTGTCGGAAGTTCAGAAGGGACTTTCCGACAGGCTGGCGTATACGACCGTCTTAACCATTCTCCGAACCCTCGAGAAAAAAGGCCATCTTCGCCATGAGGCGGAAGGGAGGGCCCACCGGTACGTCCCCCTTGTCGGGAAGGCAGAGGCTCAAGAGGGGGCTGTGTGGAGGGTGACCCGGAAGCTCTTCTCGGGGTCTCCAGAGCTGCTCATGGCTCACCTTCTCGCTGAAAGAGGCCTGACAGAGGAGCAGCTCCGCCGACTTCGCACGCTTGTAGACGAGAGGCTGAAGGAGGAAGGGAAATGATCGCGGCCTGGATGCTCTATGCGCTTTTGGTAGGAGTGTTGGCTGGTGCCGGGGCCCTGGTCGTGGACAACCTCCTCCGAGCACACCGCCTTCCCACCCGCTGGATCTGGGGAGGAGCCATGGTGCTCACCCTCCTCTGGCCGCTGGGGCACCTCCTTTGGAAGCACTGGCCTCGGGGGGGTGCTGTACTTCCTTTGCCTGATCCGAGCAGGGTCACCGTTTTGGATCCGTTAATGGTTCAGGTAACGCCGGAGTCTTTCCTACGGAGTCTGGACGGGCCCATCCTCGCTATCTGGGTGCTATCCTCTGCGGTGTTGCTCATCCTCTTCGTCTTTCTCCTGATTCGCACTCGTCGCCTGCGAAAAGGCTGGACGGGGGAGGAGGCATACGGACAGCCGGTCCTTTTCTCCCCGGATCAGGGCCCGGCGGTGGTCGGGTTCATTAGTCCCCAGATCGTGCTTCCAACTTGGTGCAAGGAGTTGGAAGACCAGACCCTGCGCCTCATCCTCGATCATGAATCGGAGCATCTAAAGGCCGGAGACCTTCGCCTCATTCTCACAGCTGGAGCCCTCACCATCCTGTTCCCCTGGCATCTGCCGTTCTGGTGGCAGTTCCAGCGGCTGCGTGTGGCTGTGGAGGGGGACTGTGACCTTCGGGTGTTGAGGAAGTACCCCGAACGTACCAGGCCGTACATGGAACTCCTCCTTCAGGTCGGAAGCCGGAACCCGAGAGTGCAGGCACTGGCCGCCATGCTTTCGGAGTCGGAAGAGACCCTCGAGCGAAGGATTCGAATCATGACCATGCCGTTCCCGAAGAAGCCGTGGATCCGGGGAGTGCTGTTGGCGGTGTTCGGGGGAGTGCTGGTAGCGGTGGCGGCCTGGGCGCCCAGTCCCACCGACATTCAAGCGGAAGAGGTGGAGTTGCCGGCGGTGGAACTCCCGCCACCGCTGGAGGCAGTCGCAGTTGGAGACGCTGATGAGATCCAAGCGGAGGGAGCGAATTCGTCATTCACACCCTTCACCGATCCGCCCGAACTCCAAAACCGGGCTGAGGTATTGGAAGCTCTGGAAAGAGAATACCCGCCTCTCCTGAAAGATGCGGGGATCGGTGGGACCACCATGGTGTGGTTCTACGTAGAGGAGACGGGGAGGGTCACCAGAATCCAGATCGATGAGAGCTCCGGTCATAAAGCTCTCGATGACGCCGCCTTGAAAGTAGCGGCTATCGTAGAGTTCACGCCGGCCCGGGATGGGGCCAAGCCCGTCCCGGCCTGGATTTCCCTCCCCATCACCTTCGCGGTCGCGGGTGGACCGACGTTCACACCCTTTACCGATCCACCAGACATCAAGAACCGTTCGGAGGTGGTTGCGGCCCTCGAGAGGGAATACCCGCCTCTGCTGAGAGACGCCGGGATTGCAGGGACGGTGGACGTTTGGTTCTATCTCGACGAGACGGGCCGGGTGATACGCGTCCAGGTCGACAACTCCTCCGGCCATAAGGCGCTGGACGACGCCGCCATCAGGGTGGCGGAAATCATCGACTTCACCCCGGCCCTGAATAGAGACAAGCCGGTCCCGGTCTGGATTTCCCTCCCCATCACCTTCACGACCGCTGGGGGAGCCAAGCCTGAACCTGAAGAAGAGCCTCCTGAGGTCGAGGGCGTCCAAGACCCAATCATGGAGTCTGCACCGACCTTTTTCGATATTCCCTCGGAAGATCTCCCGCCCCCGCCCGAGCGATCGGAGAAGGATATTTCAGCCGCACCCACGTTCACCCCCTTCACCGTCAAGCCGGATATCAAGAATCGGGCTGAAATCCTCCGAGCGTTGGAACGGGCCTATCCGCCCCTCCTTCGGGACGCCGGAGTCGGCGGAACAGTAGATGTGTGGTTCTTCATCGATGATCAGGGGGTGGTCCAGCGAACCGCTGTCGATAAGACTTCGGGCCATCAGGCACTGGACGAAGCGGCCCTTGAGGTGGCCGGAGTGATCGAGTTCACGGCGGCCTTGAACCGGGACAAGAGGGTCCCAGTTTGGATCTCCCTACCCATCACCTTCACCACCCGGTAGGGAGGGGCAGCGGAGGGGCGGGGGGAACTCCGGCTCGGTTCCTAGGAAGGTAAGAAGGCCGGCGGCAGAGGTTTTGTCGCCGGCCCGCTTTTTTCGATCCGTCTTCCACTTTCGTCAGAAATGGAATCCGCCGCCACCGTAGAGGAACCGGGTGCCGGCATCGCTCCGGGCCACGGATAGGGTCATCGTGAACGTATCGATAAGGGAAACCCAGAGACCTCCGCCATAGGTGCCATGCCAGCGATCCGAGTCTTCGCCGTCGACCCATACGCGACCGGTCTCGGTAGAGGCCATGACTCCCCAGGACCCGGGTAGGAGGGTCGGAAGAACCCCGATATGAAATCGGAGTTCTGAGTTGAAGAAAAAAGAGGCGTCCCCACTGAACCGCTCTTCAGGGAAGCCCCTGAGATCTCCCGACCCCCCCAAGACCGCCGCTTCTTGATATGGAAAGTCTCCCCAAATCTTCTCCCCTCCGGCCCTCAGAGCCAGCGTAGGTCGAAGGGGAAGGCCCTAGGCAGTCAGGTATCCGGATGCAACAGTCTTTACCTTCCCAACACTGCTTACGACATCTCCGACCTCCGGAAAGTACTGGCCTGAGAGTTCCAGCGATGTGCCACTGGTAGGCCAAGCCTCGTCGTTGCGCCCATCCCAACGGAGGGCGCCGTTGAGGGAGACCGAGGTGAAACTCTCAAAACCATAGGGGACCTCCTGAGCGAGGAGCG
>JBDHMC010000277.1:0-7383 GCA_039656355.1 Gemmatimonadota bacterium
GATCTCCCCATTCTCCCACTGGGTAATCCTTTGAATCCAAGATTGAGAGAACGGTTATGGACCTGGCTCGCTTTCCTCGTCGGAGATACACGGAGGGTTGGACCCCTCTGGAGCACCTACCCCACCTCACCCAGTACATGGGCGGACCCCACATCTTCATCAAACGAGACGACCTGCTCGGTCTTACAGCTGGGGGAAATAAAACCCGGAAATTGGAGTTTCTGGTGGCCGACGCCCTCAAGCAGGGCGCCGACACGCTAATTACGGTCGGAGCTCCCCAATCCAACCACTGTCGCCTCACCCTGGCGGCGGCCGTGAAGGAGGGCATGAGGTGCCGTCTGGTCCTGGAACAGCGCGTGCCCGACTCCTACGACTACGACGCGAGTGGGAACAACTTCCTTTTCCGTCTCCTCGGGGTGGAAAAGACAACCGTAGTGGACCTGGGAACCGACCTGGGCGCGGTCATGCAAGCCGAGGCCGACGAGCTGGCTGAGGAGGGGCGAAAAGGATACGTGATCCCGGGGGGGGGATCGAACCCCATCGGCGCCCTGGGCTACGTTTCCTGCGCTCAGGAGATCCTGGCTCAAGCCTTCGACAAAAATATCCAGTTCGATCACCTCTGCTGTGCAAGTGGAAGTGGCGGTACGCACTCGGGCTTATTGGTCGGAATGCGGGCCATGGGAAGCAAGATCCCGGTGACCGGTATCAGCGTCCGGCGCCCGGTCCCGGAACAGGAGGGCCTCATCGGCGGGTTGGCTACCGACACCCGAGAATTCCTGGGCCTTCCCTCGGAAGTCGGCGAGGGTGAGCTCAAGATTTTCGATGATTACGTGGGTCCCGGCTACTCCATCCCCACGGAGGAGATGGCAGATGCGGTGAGAATCTTCGCCAGAACAGAGGGGATCCTTCTGGACCCCGTCTACACGGGGAAGGCGGCCGCCGGGTTACTGGACCTTACCCAGAAGGGGTATTTCAAGAAGGGGGAGAAAGTTCTCTTCCTCCACACCGGCGGCTCCCCGGGGCTCTATGCTTACCAGGACGTGATCCTCGACTGAAGCCGACCTCAATCCAACTCTGAATCCGCTTTCAACAGAGCGCCCAGAAGCACATTGGCTCCCGCCTCGATATCCTCGGGGCGGGAGTATTCTTCTGGGTGATGGCTGAGGCCTCCGACACTGGGGACGAACACCATCCCCATGGGCGCGAAATGAGCCACTGCCTGGGCATCGTGCCCGGCCCCGCTGGGCATGCGGCGGTGTGTGAGGCCGAGATCGTCTGCCGCCGACTCTACCCAGCCCCGGAATCGCTCATCGGTGGGAGCCGCACCGCTGAGATAGAACTCGTTCAGGTCGATTGGCGTCCCATTCTCCGCACCGATCGCATCGGCTTCCTTCCGGATTTCATCCATTACCTCCTGGATTCGTTCCATCTCCAGAGCCCGGACCTCGATGCTCAACACCACCTCTCCCGGAATCACATTTGGCGCCCCAGGACGTGCCTGAATCCTTCCCACGGTGGCCACCTGGCTTCCCTCCATGGAGGTAGCCGCACGGTTCACGGCCTCTACCAACCGAGCGGCCCCAAGGAGGGCGTCCCGACGCTGATCCATTGGCGTGGTCCCGGCGTGGTTGGCTGCACCGCGAACGATGGCGTCCCAGCGGCGGATCCCTACGATTCCCTCTACCACTCCAACCTGAATCCCACTTCTCTCCAGAACGGCGCCCTGCTCTACGTGAAGCTCCAGAAAACCGGCGACCTCCCCCGGCCCTACCTGGGCCTCGGCCAACCGCTCCGGGTCACCCCCTAAACGACGAATCCCCTCGCCGATGGTAAAACCGCTAGCTGATTCCAGCTCCAACTCTTGCGTGCGGAACTCCCCGGCCATGACCCGACTTCCCGTCTTGCCTCCCTCCTCGTTCACAAAAACCACCACGTCTACCGGGTGCCGGAGCTCGATCCCCGCGTCCTGAAGCGTACGCACCCCCTCCAGAGCCCCGAGCGTGCCCAAGGGCCCGTCGTAGTTCCCCCCTGCCGGAACGGAGTCGAGATGGGACCCCACCATGATGGGCGGAAGACCGGAGATCGTGCCCTCCAGTCGCCCCAGGATATTGCCCACCAGATCCACTCTGACGTCCAGACCAGCTTCCTCCATGAGGGATCGGACATATCGTCGGCCTTCGATGTCGGCATCGCTGAAGGCCACCCGATCGATCCCCCCATCCTCCCTGGCTCCGAAGTCTGACAATTCTTGGAGCCACCGGTGCAGACGGGGTCCGTTGACAAGAGGCTGCACCTGACGGAGAGCGCCGGGTGAGAAACCAGGTGAAACGGCTGATACCCCAAAGGCACCTGACAAGAAACCAGGTGAGACGGCTGAGGCCCCAAAGGCACCGATCAGAGAGCTGGAGAATTGTCGTCGGGTCATCATTCCTGTCACGTCCCCTTTGTCGGCTTTTGAGCCATCCACACTCGGAATGTCGAGTCCTCAGCCAAAACAGTCACGTCTCGGAAATGCTCGTGGAGGGAGCCTTTCAGGGGAAGCCTCCTCTGGGCTACGAAAACCAGCATACCTTTTGGCCGCAGCAAGGCTCGGGCACCCCTGATAAGGTCGACGATCATCTCCGGGTCTTCTGCTTTGCCACGGTGAAAGGGGGGATTGGAGAAGATGGCGTCGAAGGGGCCCACTTCCACCGGTGGCAACCCGTCGTGAAGATGAATGATGCTTCCTGGGACGTTCTCTTTCGCAGCCTCCAGGGCCACTGAGTCCACGTCCAAAAGCTCCACCACCACGTCCTTCCCCCTTTTCCAGGCCACATACCCGACCACCCCAGAGCCGGAGCCGTAGTCCAGAACCCGCACTCCTGGCGGTACGGGGGGAAGAGCGTCCAGGAGAAGGCGGGTCCCTTTGTCCAACCGTTGGTGGGCAAAGACACCCGGGTAGGAGATCCAGTCCGAGGGGAGTCCGGGATAATCAAGGGACACCCTGCTCTTCCATGCTACCAGCGGGGTCCTTAGCTGCCGAATCTCCACTCCCCCAAATCCTCTGAGGACGCGGCAATGGTCTCCAATGGAAACCGTGGCTGTTTCCTTGAAGAGATCTCCAAGTGGCCCCGGCGCGGCTTGGATTCCTTCATCCTTCGCGCCGTAAACCAGGATCGAACCCTCCGGCTGGAGAACGGAAGCCGCAGCATGAAGGCTCATCGACAACTCGTCCTTCCCACGAGGAAGGCGAAGGGCCGCCATGTGGAAAGAACCGGAAGGAGGCCAGGGGTCACCACCTTTTCCGTCTAAGACCCGGCGTTTCCAGACTCCCACCTCGAGGCCTGCGGACGTCAGGACATTCACGACGTCCGGGAGGGGGTCTTCAATCACGAGGACGGGACCCGAGAGCTCCATTGCGGATACATGTCGGACCAAAAGCCCAGCCGCCGCCCGGTTCCGCCAATCAGGATCTCGTCGCTTGGACAATGGAACCTCTACGATTTCCCCTTCGAGACTACCGACACGGAGTTCCCCACTTACACTCCCTCGAAGAGTTGAACAGGGACCCTGACCACCAGATCGCCAGAAAGCACGAAGTGGAAAGTGAGATCTATCTCCTCCCCCTCAATCAGGGACCTGGTGAGACCCAAAAGCATGAGGTGGAGCCCTCCCGGTTTCAACTCCACCGCCTCCCCCGGTGGGATGTCCAATCCTTCGACTCTCTGCATCCTCATCACGTCATCCACCACCCGACTTTCGTGTATCTGCACTGCAGCGGCAGCAGGGGTTTCGGCCCCCGTCAGCCGATCTGTCTCCTCCCCGTCGTTTCTGAGAACGAGATAAACCGCGGAATTCGTCCTCGCCCCACCCTCTTCCTGGATGAACGGCATGGCCCGGGCCCATCCTCCCTCAACCTGCATTCCTGGAGGATCGGACGCTCCACCGCTTCCGCAGGACACGAGGAGGACTTCGGGGAACCGAGAGCCCCGTCAATCCTTTGGACCCCCGTCCGACAATGGGGTATGGCCCCACCCCACTCCGCCAACGAGCTCCTTTGGGGGCTGCCCCGAGCGGATCAACCCGGTAATGTAGAGGAGTTCCCAGCTCCGGGATTCTCCGGGAATGTCTACTTCAGGAGATCCTCCCGCATCCCCCGTTCCGAACCGAAACCGAAGCGGACGCCGCCGGAGAATGATGAGAGGTCTGATCCTCGGTTTGATCCTGGCCCTTCCCACCCCCGGGATGAGCCAGGCAATTTTGAATGTGGAGGGACTCCAGGGGGAGGAGGTGGAGGGGCTGCATGGGGAGCTTTCCGGCAGAGTTCGGTTCGCATCAGGAAACACGGATCTCTCTCAAGTAGGGGGAGACCTTGGTTTGGGGTTCCTCACCGCCCGCCATTGGCTTCGGGCATACGGGGGTATCGACAGACTGGAGAAGGAGGGGAAGTACCTCCTGGACAACCGGTATCTCCATCTCCGGTACAACTACCGTTTCTCTGGCCGATTCAGGACCTTTCATTTCGTTCAGATCCAGGCCAACCAGAATCTGCTTCTCGACCAACGTAGACTCCTGGGTTCGGGTCTTCGCTACCGTGTCCTGGGAGGAGCCGAGAATCGCTTGGAGGTGGGCAGCGGTCTCATGTTCGAGGCCGAGCGATTGAATCATGAGAAGCTGAGCCCGGGCGAAGATCCCGACACCGAAGCCATCCGCATGTCGAACCTGGTGGTGGGCTCAGGGTCTTTGGGTGAGGGACGTCGTTGGGTTACCGTGGTCTATTATCAGCCGAATGTGGAAGGCTTCGAGGATTACCGCCTTTCAGGGGAGGTAGGGCTGGAGGTTGAGCTCATCGCTTCCCTCCAACTGGACGTAACTCTCACATGGCGCCATGACAGCAGAGCCCCTGCGAATCTCGAGGATGATGACCTGGGGCTTCTGACCGGCTTCACGTACCGCATTCGATAAGGCTCCACTTGGAAGTCAATGGGAGAAGAAGGAACCATGACAGCGATTTCAGAGAATCCCGAAGAGGAAGTCCAGGAAGACGCTTCGCCAGCACCCACGCCCGTCCCGGATCTGAGGGTTGCCCGGGTTTTGGAGGCCCGCGACCATCCCAACGCAGACCGCCTTTTGGTCATGGAGGTCGATCTCGGCGAAGAGCAGAGACAAATCGTGGCAGGCATCGTGGGCCACTATGAGCCTCATGAGCTGGAGGGGCTTCCCATTGTGGTCGTGGCCAATCTCCAGCATGCCAAACTTCGGGGGGAAGTGAGTCAGGGAATGCTTTTGGCCGCCGAAAATGATGAGGGTCGGTTGGGGGTACTCCTCGCTCCGGAGGCCGTCCCGGGAACACCCCTTCGGGTCGCCGGCGGACCACCGCCGGACAAGGAGATCACCTTCCAGGGCTTCCACGAAAACACCCTCCTGGCCGGGTCGGGGGGGGTAACGCTGAACGGCGCCCGCCTGGAGGGGACTCGACTGATCATGGACCGAGAAGTTTACGGGAGGCTCAGGTAGCGGGCCGGACCTGAAACCTCTCCCGTTCGTCCATGGACACGACACCTGTCATCCAAACCCGGGATTTGACCCGTTTCTACGGCTCCACCGTGGGAGTCGAGGGCCTTACCCTGGAGATCCTCGCAGGGGAGATTTTCGGGTTTTTGGGCCCCAACGGGGCCGGAAAAACCACCACCATTCGACTGCTTCTGGACCTTATCCGCCCGACCCGAGGAGACTCATTCCTTTTCGGGAGCCCCACCCAGGACCCGACGGTTCGATCCCGCGTCGGGTACCTCCCCGGGGAACTGACCCTGGATGGCCGGATGACCGGTGGCCAGACGCTGGTCCTCCTTTCCGCACTCAATGAAGGAAACGAGGCCTCCCGGCCCAGGAGGAAGGAACTATGCGATCGTCTTGGACTTTCCCGGGCCGATCTCCGGAGAAAGGTCCGAGAGTACTCGAGGGGCATGAAGCAGAAGCTGGGGCTGGTGTCTGCCTTCCAGCACGCGCCGGACCTATTGATCCTGGATGAACCCACCACGGGCTTGGATCCCCTGGTGCGGGAGGTGGTGTTCGAGCTCATGGCCGAAGTGCGCGGGAAAGGGGCCACGGTCTTCCATTCATCCCACGTACTGTCGGAGGTAGATCGCACCTGCGATCGGGTAGGGGTGTTGAGAGGTGGCCGCCTGGTCAAGCTTCTTACTGTAGAGGACGCCCGCCAGGCCTCCGCCCGGGCCATGGTCGTGGATTTCAAGGGCGATCCGCCTCTGGAGGAAATCCGCAACGCTGGTCTGGACGTCGAGAAGGTCGAAGGGCGTAGGGTGGTAGTGAAGGTGACAGGAGAGTTGGACCCCTTGTTGGGCCTCCTGGCCAGACACCCTGTGCAGCATCTGAGCTTCCCGGAGCCAAACCTGGAAGAAGCATTCAACATGTTTTACCGGGAGGCGTCGGACCGAACCCTCGCCAACACCCCCGAACTTCCGCAATCCCCCGGCCTTCCCCCTCCCTCGACCAAGGAGGGTGAAGAATGATCCGAACGCTGGTAATGCGGGGAATCCGACAGCACGGTGGACTTCTAGGGATCCTGAGCCTTGGTCTCGTCCTATTCGAATGGGCCCTCGTTTGGGTGGCGTCCCGGATCGACATGGGCCCCGGTTTCCGCCAGATGCTCGGGAGCCTGCTCCCCACCGGAGTCGTGGACACTATCGTCGGCCAGTTTGGATTCGCCTCCTTTGGCGGAGCCGTCTCCTTCGGCTTCCAGCATCCTATGTCTCTTTTCGCCGGCATCGCCATGGTGACCGTCATGGCCACCATCCCAGCTTATGAGCGGGAAACCGGCTTCCTCGATCTGGTTCTGGCTCGCCCGTTGCCTCGGGCCCGGTACCTGACAGCCAGCGCCCTTTTGGTCTTGCTCGCCGCAGTCCTCCCTCCTCTGGCCCTCTTGGCAGGTGGGGCCTTGGGTCTCGCAGTGGTTACGGCTCCAGAGGCAGTCACCTGGACGGGGTATCTTCCTTCAGCTACCGGCCTTACCCTTCTGCTCCTGGCCGTGGGAGCTTATGTCCTGCTCTTCGCCACCCAAGCCAAACGCAGAGGGATCGCCATAGCCCAAGCTGTGGGAATCACCCTTCTCTTCTATTGGTTGGACTTCATGGGGGACTATTGGGATCTCCTCGAGACCGTTCGCCTCATAAGTCCTTTCCATTTCTTTGATCCAGCCGCCGCCGCCCAGTCCGGCATCCTCCTTCGGGATATCGCTGTTTTGGGAGGAATCGTCGTGGCGGCGACCGCGGCGGCCTTCGGGAACTTCGACCGTCAAGATCTCTGAGTCCCTACATTTCACCCTCATCCGCTGAGGGCCCATACAAAGCAGGCACCGGGATATCGTTCAGCCGGAGGTAAAGGGTG
>JBDHMC010000278.1:0-3937 GCA_039656355.1 Gemmatimonadota bacterium
CCCCTTCCGCCTGCCCTTTTGGACCTCTTCCTTGCCTTGAGCATCGCGTCGTCACTCCTGGTGCTGTTGGTCGCTCTTTACATCGAGAAACCCCTCCAGTTCTCCTCGTTTCCGGCACTCCTCCTGCTTCTCACGCTCTATCGCCTGTCCCTGAATGTGAACAGCACCCGCCTCATCCTCGGTCAGGGTGACGCCGGCCGGGTCATCGAGAGTTTCGGAAACTTCGTCATCGGCGGGAACATGGTGGTCGGGGTGGTCATCTTCCTCATCCTCGTGGCCATCAATTTCATTGTCATCACCAAGGGCGCCGGCCGGGTGGCCGAGGTCGCAGCCAGGTTTACCCTCGACGCCATGCCCGGACGCCAGATGAGCATCGACGGGGACCTCTCCGCCGGCCTCATTGATGAAACCGAAGCCAGGCAACGTCGCGAAGAAGTAAGCCGGGAAGCGGATTTCTACGGAGCCATGGACGGCGCCGCCAAGTTCGTTCGGGGAGACGCCATCGCGGGCCTCCTCATCACCGCCATAAACATCCTGGGCGGACTCTTCGTGGGAATGGTTCAACGTGGGATGCCCCTGGGCCGAGCCGTCTCAGAATATACCCTCCTGACGGTTGGGGATGGCCTGGTCACCCAGATTCCGGCCCTCGTGATCTCCACTGCTGCGGGGCTTATGGTCACGTCCTCGTCCGGGGGCGGGCGGGTGGCCGAGACGGTGATTCGGCAAATCGGGTTCCGGTCCAAGCCCGTTTGGATCGCAGCTGGTTTCCTGGCTGGCCTGGGCATTCTACCGGGTCTGCCTACCCTTCCGTTTCTCGCCCTGGCCGGGGGTGCCGCCCTGGTCGCCCGGTTGAGCAAAGAGGCGGAAGTGGAGCGTGAAGCTCTGGCGGCCGCACCGGAGAGGGTTCCGGAGGCGCTGCCGGCGGAAGGAAGCCCTGTTCACGACCTCCTGCAAATCGACCCAGTCGAGCTCGAGATGGGGTACGCACTGGTTCCCCTCGTGGACGAGTCCCAGGGTGGCGATCTCATGGAGAGGATTCGCCTCCTGCGAAAACAGGCAGCACAGGAGCTGGGCATCCTTATTCCGCCCATCCGGATCAGGGACGACGTCCGACTCTCACCCGATGAATACCTCGTAAAAATCCGGGGATCCGAAGCCGCTCGGGGTGACATTCGGCCCCGCCTGCTTCTGGCTCTGGACACCGGCGCGGTGACAGAGGAGATCCCAGGGGAGGAGACCCTCGATCCCAGCTTCGGCATGCCCGCCCGATGGATTCCGAAGGGGAGCAGGGTGGAGGCGGAGACCAGTGGGTATGTGGCCGTTGAGCCGACGGCGGTCCTCGCCACCCACCTCATGGAGACGTTGAAGACCCATGCTGCTGATCTCCTTGGACGCCAGGACGTACAGGAACTTTTGGACGCCCTCAAGGCCAGTTACCCGGCCCTGGTGGAAGAAGTTGTACCGGCGAAGGTCTCTTTGGGCATCCTCCATCGGGTGCTCCAGCGGCTCCTCCGGGAAAGGATCCCCATCCGAGACTTGGTGACGATCCTGGAAACCCTGGCGGATGTCTCCGAGCAGACCAAAGACCCAGAGGTCCTGACGGAACACGTAAGGCGGAACATGGCCAACGTCATCGTGGATCTTCACCAAGGTACGGAGGGATCCATTCATGGAATCACCGTCGGGCCCCGGCTGGAAGCCGCGCTGATGGGCCTCTTTGGCCCTCGTGCAGGGACCGCTGGCGGAGAAATACTGAACCCGGACCGCCTCACCACCCTCCTTGCACAGCTGGACCAGATAGCCAAGACCACTGGGAAAGACGGCCGAAGCATCCCACTCATCACTCCGCCCGGGCTGAGAGTGGGCGTGCGACGTCTAATCGAACCTGTTCTTCCGTTCATTCCGGTCGTTTCACTGGCGGAACTTCCAGCCAACGTGAATCTCCGGACGGTAGCCACATGGGAGTTGGATCATGCAGCATGAGTTCTTTCGCGGTCAGGACATGAGAGAGGCCATGGGGAAGGTCAGAGCCTCGATGGGAGAGGACGCCATGGTTCTCTTCAGCCGGTCCATTGACGACGGGAATGGCGTTTCGGCCGAGATCGCCGCGGCTCCAGCCGCAGTGGTGGATGCCTTCCGCTTAGGCCTCGAATGGGGAAGCCCGGAGATCAAGAAACCCAATCCCGCCCGGCTTGGACCCCGGTTCATCGCCCTCGTAGGACCGCCCGGTGCGGGGAAGACCCTCACGGGAGTGAAGTTGGCCCTGAGCGAACACGCCTTCGCAGGGAACGGAGTGGGTTTTCTTACTCTGGACACCTATCGGGTCGGCGCCGTGGACGAGCTCCAGACCTATGCGGAGCTCATGGGAGTTCCGGTGGAGGTCGTTTACAGTCGCCGCGAGGTAGAGGGAGCCATCCAAAGACTCCGACATTGTCAGACAGTGATTGTAGACACTCCGGGACGAACTCCTGATGCCATCGGGAGGTTTGGGCCTTGGGAACAATTGCTTCGACTAATCAATCCCCACGAGGTCCACCTGGTCCTCCCGGCCAGTATCCGACTCGATGTAGCCGCTCATTACCGGGCGTCCCTCAAGGAGTTGGGTGTTACCCATTTTCTCCCCAGCAAGCTTGATCACGTCCCCGGGGACGCCGGGTTGGCCGAGCTGGTGGAGAGTGTCGGGCTCCCGTCCCGTTGGGTAGCTGATGGCCACGAGGTGCCCGGGAATCTACGCCCCGCGGGGCCCCGGATTCTCACTGCCCTCGGCAGGATGGCATCCGCAGGATTCGACGGTGTCGAGAAACGAGCTGTGTCCTAGACCCTTTGATGGCCACCTCTACCACGAAGCGCACAAGGACCCTGAACCTATGGGCACCATGAACCAGAGCCTGAAGTCCCTCAAGACGTACATGGAGAATGGAGGGGAAACGCCTCAATGGACTCCGACACCGGGGGTCGTGGTGGTCGGGGCTGGAAAAGGTGGTGTGGGTACTTCCACTATTTCGGCGCTGCTGGCCTTGGCCGGGGCCCGTGATGGCAGAAGGGTCCTCCTGGTGGACTGTGACGAGGGGGTCGGCTCCCTTCACCTGCTGATGGGATTAACAGACCCGGGCCCCGGGCTAGGAGATTTGAGAGGAGGAGAGTTCACCCCCCACGATCTCCTTCAGGCCCTGGCTCCCTCCCTCTGGTTTCTCTCGGGAGGCGGCGGCGGCCAAGAGGCTACTCTGTCCACAGGTCTTGGGGAACGCAGGGCTCTCTTCCGGCGGATTTCGAGTCTATATGGCCATTTCGATCTAGTGGTCTTGGACGGTGGGTCCCATCTGGGCTCCGTGCTGGCGGCCTGCAGTGCCGGGGCCGAGCGGCTCCTTGCACTGACAACTGGTGATCGTATCGCCATGGCAGCTACATACGCCCTGTTGAAGGTGACCTATGAGCGTCTCCCAAATCTCCCAATCGAAATCCTGGTGAACCTCGGGCAGGACACCTCATCCGACGGGGTCTTCCAGATGATGTCTTTCGCGGGGAACCGCTTCCTGGGCATCCAACCGGGATTCGCTGGGCACATTCCCGCTGACCCAGGGCTCGATGCCCTGCGAAAAGAGGGCGCCTCCCTCTCGGACTTGAGTTCCTCGTCCCATGCCTTTATGGCGACCGAACTCCTCCACGGCCGCCTGGCCGCGGAACAGGAGTCCGCTTCGGCCGGAAACACCCCCATTCTGCCCTTTAATCTTTCCCACTGAGCTTCCGGCTTCTCCCCTTCCATCCCTCCCCAACCGGTCAGGGATTTCCATCTGACACCCCACCTTTTTGTGCCACACCACCCGGAAAAGGACGCCGGTTCCTGCCCGGAAGATCCTTCCGGCCCCGGAGTCTCCAGACGCTCCCCAGATCCCTGCCCCAAGAGTCCTTGATCTACGTAACTCTTTATGTTTCAAAC
>JBDHMC010000279.1:0-3934 GCA_039656355.1 Gemmatimonadota bacterium
CCGCAATCCGGCCTCTCAGTGTAGGGGACGGCGTAAAGAAGAAGCCGATCCCCCCCCCGGAATTCACCACGTCTCGGCTCCACCAAACCCTGGGTCTCTCCATCAGCTGTCATAGCGCTGGCCCGAAAGTCAGGATGACTCCAATCCAGGCCGATGGCCCAACTCCGTGTCACTTCCCGAATCTGTCCAACCAGACCGATGCGTCCATTTCGCATCAAAACCGGATCCCCGGCCTGAACCCCCTGGTCGGCGCCCACATCCAGAAGAAACATGCTCTCCGAGCCGGCCGTTCCGGGTCGGATAAGATTGGCGTGGAGAAAGGTGCCGGGGGCCCTGGCCTGAAGATCCAATGCCTCACGGAGATGTCGATTCTCTTCCAACAGCGGCGCCTGGGACGCCACGACGGAGGCGAGGGAGTCCAGCTGGGCCTGGAGCCGGAGGGCGCTCTCTGCCCGAAGAATCACTCCAGACTTCAGCTCTTGGATCATGATGAAAGGACGAAGAACTGTTCCCTGAAGGCCATTCGCCACCTGGCTCTGAGTCCCTGGAGGGACATAGAGGGCCATGACGGCAAGAAAGAGAAAAGCCAAGGCAACGGTGAGGTCCCGACGCCCTCGACCCTCCTCAGGCGGATCCGTGTAGCTGGCCATCGTCTGAGTAGTTCAGCCTGGTCCGGGGCGAGAGGGTTGAATCAGGTGGCGAGCACGTTCCTATACTTCTGGAAGTCGTCAAGGATCCTCCCTGCTCCCCTGACCACGCAGGTGAGGGGTTCCTCATCCACATGAATGGGGAGATTCGTCTCGTGCTGGAGAAGGCGGTCCAGCCCCCGAATCATGGCCCCTCCCCCAGTCATGACGATGCCTCGATCGACAATGTCGGACGCCAATTCCGGCGGGGTGATCTCCAGGGAACGCCGGACAGCCTCCACAATGGCCTGAATGGGCTCCTGGATGCACTCCCGGACTTCTTGCGAGTGGACGGAAACGGTCTTGGGAATCCCGCTCACGAGATCCCGCCCCTTGACCTCCATCTCACGTTCCTCCCCGAAGTCGAAGGCCGATCCGATCTGGATCTTGATAGCTTCCGCCGTGGGCTCTCCGATGAGGAGGTTGTAATTCTTTCGAAGGAAGGTGACGATAGCAGAATCCAACTCGTCCCCCCCCACCCGGATGGAGGTGTTGGAGACGATCCCCGACAAAGCGATGACGGCGATCTCCGTGGTCCCACCGCCAATGTCGATCACCATATTCCCGGTGGGGGTCTCCACAGGAAGGCCCACCCCGATGGCCGCCGCCATGGGCTCGGCGACCATGTATACCGCCTTGGCACCTGCAGCCATGGCAGAGGACCGGACCGCTCTTCGCTCCAACTCGGTAATCCCCGACGGCACACCCACCACAACACGGGGCTTGATGCGGAAGATACGCTTTGCAGTGACCTGCTTGAGGAAGTGCCGTAGCATCAACTCCGTGATGTCGACATCGGCAATGACCCCGTCCTTCAGGGGTCGGACCGCCTCGATCCCCTCGGGGGTTCGGCCCAGCATCCGCTTGGCCTCCAACCCAACTCCGAGGATTCTATGGCTGCCCCGCTCCACGGCCACGACAGAGGGTTCGTTGAGAACGATCCCCTCCCCCTTCACGTAGACGAGGGTGTTGGCCGTACCAAGATCGACAGCGATGTCGTTTACCGGAATCAGCGCTCCGGAGGAAAACCAGCGCGCCAATGAAAAGGTCTCGTTGGGCAAATCAGGCAGTTGTGAGAGAAGAAAAACACCAGTTTGGGCCGTACCTCAAGGTAGGACCCCTGTCGGAACCCCGAACCTACGATGTCCTGAAAACCATTGCAAGGCAAGACATTCCGGGCCCGAGACCCAGTATTCACTTGGTCCCGGTACTCCCAAACCCACCCTCGCCCCGACCGGTCTTGGTGAGGTCGTCCGCTTCCACGACTTCCGGCGCCTCGAAGCGGGCGAAGACCAATTGGGCGATTCGCTCGCCCCTCCCGATGGGAACTGCGTCAGGCCCCCCGTTTTGAAGGAGGACCCTCAGTTCGCCTCTGTAATCCGGATCGATGGTTCCCGGGCTATTGGGGATGGTGATCCCAAAGCGGGCTGCCAGGCCCGACCTGGGTCTGACCTGACATTCCACCCCGGAAGGAAGCTCCATGATCAAGCCCGTAGCAACCGCACGAATCTCACCCGGTTGGAGCTCTAGGTCTGCCTCAGCCGACCGGATGTCGTACCCGGCGGAATGAGGCGTGGCCCGACTAGGGAGGGGTAGGTCCGGGTTTCCCTCCAGACGAAGAAACCGGACCCGAAGGGGCTCAATCATTGACTCCCCCCACCTCTCCAGCCGAGCCGAATAAGCGCTCGGGCACCGAACGCCACACTACCAGCGCCATTCCTGTGTGTCCCAAAGCGCTATTGAAGATGGGGCCCCAGGGCTTCCGACTTCATGCGGAAGGCTTCCGCCACCGCGGGATAGACGATCTTCCCACCGACGATATTCACGCCCAATGCCAAAGCTGGGTCGTCCAGGCAGGCCTGCTTCCAACCCTTGTTGGCCAACTGTGTGGCGTAGGGGAGAGTAGCGTTGGTGAGCGCCAGGGTACTGGTCCTAGGCACCGCTCCCGGCATGTTGGCCACGCCGTAATGGATGACTCCGTTCACGGTGTAGATCGGATCCTCGTGAGTCGTGGGTTTGATGGTTTCCACGCACCCTCCCTGGTCTACGGCCACATCGACGATCACCGCCCCGGGCTGCATGAGCTTGAGGTCTTTCTTGGTGACGAGGCTCGGTGCTTTGGCGCCGGGGAGGAGAACACCACCGACCAGAAGGTCGCAGGTGGGGAGCCGCTCGAGGATATTCTGCCGGTTTGAGTAGATGACATCACAGTTGGCCGGCATAAAGTCAGACAGTTCCCGGAGCCGGTGGAGGCTTACGTCCATGATGGTGACGTGGGCACCCAAGCCGGCAGCCATTTTCGCTGCATGGGTTCCCACCACACCACCGCCTAATACCACCACTTCTGCCGGCGGAACGCCCGGAACTCCGCCCAGAAGCACGCCGCGGCCACCGAAGAACTTCTCCAGGTATTTCGCGCCTTCCTGCACGGCCATCCGGCCTGCCACCTCACTCATGGGAGTGAGCAACGGAAGCTCACCGGAAGGAAGCTCTACCGTCTCATAGGCGATACTCACCGAATTGGTCTTCAGAAGAGCCAGGGTGAGCGCCTTGTCGGCGGCATAGTGGAAGTAGGTGAAAAGGACCTGATTCTTCTTGATTTTGGGCCACTCCGGTTTGATGGGCTCCTTCACCTTCATGATCATCTCGGCCTTGGCCCAGACCTTGGCGGCGGTGGGGAGGATCTTTGCACCAACCGCCTTGTAGAGGGCATCCGGGAAACCGCTGCCTAAACCCGCGCCCTTTTCGATGAACACTTCATGACCCTGGGAGATCAGGGCTTCGGCTCCCGCCGGAACCAGAGCGATCCTGTTCTCGTTGGTTTTGATTTCCTTCGGCACGCCGATAAGCATGGTCAGCACTTTTTATCTAAGGTTGAACTCAAAGGGCCCAGACGGACCGAGTCAATCGCTACAAAAACTGGACCATTTTAAAGAACAACCAGTCGGCGCGCGAGGTCAGTTTCCCGGACCCAGACGAAGGAGGAGTAAGTCTTGGGGAGAGAAGAACTCTCCAGCTACCTCAGCCACCTGGTTTGGCGTGACGCCGTCGATCTTTCCTAGGAGGTCGTCCAGCGTGGTGAACGGCTCTCCATGGAGGGCAAAAGAGGCGAGTCGATGGAGCCGCGCGCCCGTGGATTCCAAGGAGAGCATGATCTGCCCTTTGACCTGCTGTTTGATCTGCTCCAGCTCGGCTTCAGTCATCCCGTTCTGGGCCACATAGTCCAACTCCTCCCGAAGTGTTTCCAC
>JBDHMC010000280.1:0-3931 GCA_039656355.1 Gemmatimonadota bacterium
GAAGATGCTTCCTTTCAAGTCCACCCTCTTGATCCCCTCGATGCGGGACCAGGTGAAGAGGGGGGTAGCGATTCGATCGGCTACATGCTGGAGGAGGGAGAGGGCGCGATCAGACTCGTCGGTAAAAAGATGAATGAGCCCGTATCGAGATTGAAGAAGAAGTTCGATGTCTCGAAGGACGTCTTGGGGCTGCATGGGCCTGGCTCGGATCCTCTTTGAGGGTGGTCTGGTGAAAGGGTGCACGTAGCTGGCGGACCAGGGAAGGTTAGGGTTCCCACTGCCCCGATGGCCAGGAGTACGTCTAGCCCTCGATCTCCCTGAAGGCATCGGATATCCGGCCGAGGCCATCCAGGAGTTCATCCTTTGGATTCCCGAACCCGATCCTCAGAAACTGGTCCATCCCGAAGTGGTCTCCCGGGACCACCAGGAGGTCTTTTTCCACCCTCAGTTTCTCGGCGAACGCGGAGGAGTTCACCTGGGACCTGTAACGCATGTAGCAGATAGCCCCAGCGTCCGGGGGCCTGTAGCTGAAGAGGCCCTCCTGCTCATCGGTCCATTCCTTCATCGTCCCGAAATTCTCCTGGAGGATGCCTCGGGTTCGTCGGAGAATCTTGGCGCGGGTGGAGGGGTCCAGGGCGATGGTGGCCAGATGGTCGGAGAGAGACGCCGGTGAGATGGTCGTATAGTCCGTGCGGCCCCAGAGGCTTTTGATGAGGTCCGGCGGGCCCAAAACCCAGCCCAGACGAAGCCCCGGGAGTCCATAGGCTTTCGAAAGGGAATTGGTCACCAGGACCCGGTCGGTACGGCCCCAGAACGAGGGCGTTTCTGCTCCGGTGACCTCAGCGCCGCAGTACACTTCATCAGAAAGGATCCAAGTCCCGAAACGGTCAGCCAGCTCCACGATGCCATCCATGGATTCCCCTGTCAGGGAGGCTCCAGTGGGATTGTTGGGGTTGGTCACGAGGATAAATGCCGCTCCTGCATCCAGGGCGGTCTCGAGTTGGTCCAGGTCGGGTTGCCAGCCCGTCTCCTCCAGGAGGTGGAAGGGCAACATTTGCGCACCGAAATTCTCCACCATCCCTGGGACCTGCATGTAATTGGGGAGCATGACGGCCGCAGGCCGGTCGGGCTCCAAGAGATGCCAGTGCCCGACGAAGTTGGCTTCCGCACCGCCAACTGTCACCAGAACTGAGGCTTCTGTGGCCCCGGGGTAAAGCCCCGCGATCCTCTCCCTTAGCTCGTCCGATCCGTTGGACTGTCCGTAGCTTAGGCGTTGGCCTTCCACCCCCTCCTCTCTCCCGGCCAACTGTAGGAGCTCCGCCACGGTCATGGGGTGGACTCCGCTTTCAGACAGATTGAGGCCTACCCGAAGTTCGAAGGTGGACTGCCACCGTTCCATCCTGAAGGGGGTGTATCTCACGACTGCTCTCCTGGCGCTCGGCAACGGCTGAAAGGAAAAGACAAAACACAAGGTTTTGGCATCCTAAAGGGAAGAGGTCATCCATGGCAAACAACAGAGTCGGATTGGGCCTGGGTCTTTTCCTGGCCGTTGCCTTTCAGAGCGGACACGGTTGGCCTCTCTCGGTTCACCACTATATTTTCCTCCATCCTGCCCTTCGGGGCCTGTCTGCGGTTTCCCTTCGAACACTGAGCTCAGGTCCATGTCACGTATCCGCTTTCCCGATGCCCTGGTGGAACGAGGAGTGGAAGGGAAGAAAATCGTTCTTTTTGTTCTGGACGGTGTCGGAGGTCTTCCCCACCCTGATTCCGGTCTTACCGAGCTGGAGACCGCCCGGACACCGAACCTGGATGCGCTGGCTCAGGACAACTCTTTGGGCTGTTTGGTTCCGGTGAGTCCAGGGATTACTCCGGGGAGCGGCCCAGGGCACTTGTCCCTTTTCGGATACGATCCGGTGGAGTACCTCATGGGCAGAGGAGCCCTGAGCGCTCTCGGGGTTGGTTTCGATCTGAGGGCTGGAGACCTGGCAGCCCGGTTGAACCTGGCGACGATGGATGCCGACGGCCTGGTTCAGGACAGGCGGGCCGGCCGCCCACCCGACGAGGAAGGGAGACGGGTGGTCGAAAAGGCTCGGAACGGTCTGATCCCGCCAGAGGGAATCGAGGTATTTCTGGAGCACGAAAAGGAGCACCGGGCTGTCCTGATTCTTCGAGGCGGGGGGCTGGAGGCTGACCTTTCCGATACGGATCCACAGGAAACCGGCGTTCCGCCTTTGCCGGTGGAGGCCTTGGCCCCGGGCTCGGAGAGAAGCGCTTCCCTGGTGCAAGGGCTACTCGACCAGATCCGGGTGATCCTCGGAGACGAGCAGGTGGTATCGGGAGTCCTGGCCCGAGGATTCGCAGCCTACCAAGGGTACCCCACCTTCCAGGAGCGGTACGGTGTCCGTGCATTGGCCATTGCCCAGTACCCGATGTACCGGGGGGTGGCCCGTTTGGTGGGGATGGACGTGAAAGAAATCCCCACTGACCCGTCTGAGCTAGTGGTCCTCTTGGAGAGGTATTTCGACGAGTACGACTTCTTCTTCCTCCACTTCAAATACCCGGACTCCAGGGGTGAGGACGGAGATTTCGACGGAAAGGTGAAGGCCATCGAATTGGTGGATCCGCTCATCTCCCGAATTCAGGAGTTGGGGCCGGAAGTCCTGGTGGTGACAGGGGACCATTCGACCCCCGCCACCCTGAAGGCTCATTCCTGGCATTCTGTACCGGTCCTGATCGCCTCTCCTTGGGCTCGGCCTACCGGAGGGCGGTTTGGTGAAACGGACTGTCGAATGGGAGATCTGGGGACCTTTGAAGGGAAGCATCTCATGACTCTGGCCCTGGCCCATGCTGGTCGGCTTGCCAAGTTTGGAGCTTGACCGTGGATGCTGAAGAGCTCCTCCAGCAGACCCTGGAAAAGGGTGAGGAAGGAGATTGGGAAGGGATGGCCAGGGACCTCTTGGAACACCTGGAGGCGGCACCTGGAGACCCTGCAATTCTCTGCTGGCTGGGTGTGGCCGAACGTGAGCTTGGTTTGCCCGGATCGGCGTACGATCGTTTCAGAGAAGCCCTGGCCCAGGACCCGGAGGATCCCTTCGTCCTGGCCACCGTTGGAAACGGATTGGCCCAGTTCGATGACCCCGATGCCGAGGCCGCTCTTCGGTCCGCTTCCGTCCTGGCTCCGGACCTTCCTTTGGCCCGTTGGCTTTATGGGGCCTACCTGTCCAGGGAGGGACTTCACGAGGACGCCATGCGTGAGTTGAGGGCAGCCTCGGAGTTGGCTCCGGACGATCCGGTGGTCGCGTACGAGGTCGGAGTGGCCCTGGCCCTCGGAGGGGAGATGGAACAGGCGGCTGATGCTCTCACCCGTTCCGTGGATCTGGACCCGGGCGAAGGGTGGAGCCAGGTGGTTCTGGGGCTGGTGGAAGCTGAGATGGATCAGATGACTGAAGCCACGCGGGACCTGTCGGAAGGGGCGCGGCTTTGCCCCCAGGATGTAGAAGCTCAGTTTCTTGCTGCACTGTCGGCCGCGTCGACAGGGTCGGAGGATCTGGCCTACGAAATGATGGAGCGGGGGCGTCTGAGTGCGTTACCCAGCGATCTTCCCCTTCTGGAGATCTTAGAGGACCGCCTTGAGGAGGGGGCCGACAGTGCCAGGACCTTACTGCGTCAGGAACTTCTTCCGGGCGTTCTTCGAGAGCGGCTCATGAACCGCCCGTAGGAACCATTCCACGAAATTGGGCAAGCCGCGTTACGCTGGCGGACCCCGACAAAAAAGAGAAGAGCGATCCCTTGCTGAACGTCCCTGTAGAACGGCATCGGCTTTCCAACGGCCTTCGGGTCACCCTGTCCCTCGATCATTCCGTGCCCATCGTGGGGGTGAACCTTTGGTATGCGGTGGGATCGAGGAACGAGCGCCCTGGCCGTACCGGCT
>JBDHMC010000281.1:0-4442 GCA_039656355.1 Gemmatimonadota bacterium
GGGACTGGGAACGAGCCCGGGTGGTTCATCGAGATCAGGAGTGATTTGGAAGCCCGAGAGGGAAAGCGGATCCGTTTCGTCTCCGATTATGGGCAACAAGAGGCCATCCTTCACGCCCCCGATCCGGAACCGGAGCCTGGACTCAGGCGAACGATCTACCGTGGTGAGTACGGAGTTCTGCAAATCGTTGTTGAGATTAAGGGAAATGCTTGTTCGGATTCCATGAGCGGCGAGCAATTCGAATCGACGGTCACCGTTGAATTCCTGGGACAGACCTATTCTGGATGCGGAAGAGCCCTTCATTGAAGAGACATATGAAAGCCGCGAGACCTTTTCGCTAAAGGCCTCGCGGCTTTCGTTGTCAAACACTTTGGGCGGTGGGCGACCTCCGGCGGGCGACCTCAGTCCGCCGGGATCCCCGCTAGCACCGACTCGGGCGTGAAGGGCATGGTGAACACCCGGGAACCGCAGGCGTCGAAGATGGCGTTGGCGACCACCGCCCCAACGCTCACGATGGCCGGCTCGCCCCCTCCCTGCGGGTCCAGCCCATTGTTTTCGACAAGGACAGTTTCGATCTCCGGGAGATCCGAGAACCGGGGAATCCGATACGTGTGGAAGTTCCGGTCCAGGATGTCACCGCTTCGGAAGCGGATGTGCTCCATGAGCGCATATCCGAGGCCCATGGTGATGCACCCCTCCACCTGCATGGTGGCGCCCTCTGGATTCACCACGACGCCCATCTCCTGGGCGCAGACAACGCGTTCGACCTGGACCTCCCCCGTGGATTCGTCAACGGTGACCTCGGCCACTTGGGCAACGTAAGTGCCTGCGTCCACTCCGCACGCGACGCCGAAACCCCGGCCGCTGGGGGCCGGGGCAGGCGTCCAATCAGCTGCCTTCGCCACGGCTTCGAGAACGCTACGCAGGCGCGGATCAGTGGCATGGCTCAGACGGAACTCCATGGGGTCGATGCCTGCATCGGCGGCCATGATGTCGATTTGCGACTCGCGAGCGAAGGTGTTGGTATTCGCTCCGGGGCCCCGCCACGGTCCGGTGGCGAAAGGGTGAACCCCTCGCGCCGAGTGGGAAACCACGGCGGCATGGGGCACTTCGTACAGGACTTCTGCGCCCCGGGTTCCTGCCATATACACGTGGTAGTCCCAGAGCTGAATCCGTCTCTCAGCGTCGATTCCAGACCGGATCTTGACCACCGCAGCAGAATGGTAGGTGTCGTAGAAGAACTCCTCTTCCCTCGTCCACATGACCTGGACCGGACGCCGGGTGATCCAAGCGAGTCGCGCTGCCTCCAGCGCTTGGGCATTCGAAGCTTTTCCGCCGAACCCTCCACCCACATACGGCGTGATGACCCGGACCTGCGATGGGTCGATCTCCAGGGCCTGGGCCACCCGACCCTGGTCCCCGAAGGGGCTTTGGGTGGATACCCAGAGCGTGATGCGGTCGCCCTCCACGGAGGCCAGCGCCGTGTGGGGCTCCATGGGAGCGTGGGCAACGTAGCCGTCGTAGTAGGTGTTCTCTGAGACGTTGGAGCAGGCGCCTTCCCCTGTGTCCAGGTTTCCCGCCTCGTGGCCCGTACGACCGTCGGGGGCAGCCGCCACGATGTGGTCCCAGATGGTCTCGTCGGTCACCGTGGGCTCGGGTATGTCGAACTCGGCCTCGATGAGGCCGAGGGCTCGGTCGGCGACCAAACGGTCTTCGTGGAGTACCGCCACGAGACCGTCCTGGTTCACCACGGTGACACCGGGTACGGCCGCCGCCGCCGATGTGTCGACGCTAGTCAGGGTAGCTCCGTGCGCAGGGGGGCGGAGAATCCGCGCCCGGAGCATATCCGGAAGGCGGACATCGCCCGCGTACTGGGCCGCGCCGGTGACCTTCTCCCTCCTGTCGAAACGCTTCGGGGAGGTGCCCATAACGCTGAAGTCCTCCAAGGCCCGGAGGACCGCTTCCCGGTCCAGCACCTTCTCGATCCTCTGTCCCTTGGCCAACTCGGCATAGGTCACACGACCCTCCCCCCCTACCACGGAGACGACGCCGTTGTCCACATGGAGTCTTTCCGTGGGCACGCCGAGGCGTTCTGCGGCCAGGTCCAGGAGAACTTCACGGGCCCGGGCGCAGCCGGCTCGTAGAGCGGGCCCGAAAACCCGCGTCGTGAGCGAACCCCATGTCCCCATGTCCCATGGGCAGAGGTCCGTGTCGCCCAGCACCATGTCGACGGAGTCTAGCGACACCCGGAGCTCTTCGGCGGCCATCTGGGCTTGGGACGTTTCCACGCCCTGACCCATCTCGATCTTGCCGGAGAACACAGTAACCCTACCGTCTTCGCCGACTCGCACGTAGGCGTTGAAGTCCGTCGGATAGCCCCGCTGCTGCGCCATGGCCTCCGAGATGATAGAGGTGTCCTTCAGCGTCACGGCCACAGCGATCCCGCCACCGGTGAACTTCAGGAAGTCTCGACGGTTCACGGCCATCGGCCCCAGATCGTCCCTTTTCATCGTATTCTCCTTACGGCCGGGAGGCGGCGGCTTCGATGGCTTCCACGATTCTTTTGTGGGCGCCACAGCGACACAGGTTTCCATCCATCCCGGTCAAGATCTCTGCCCGGGTCGGACGCGGGTTCTTGGCGAGGAGGCTGTATGCCTCCAGGATCATGCCGGGCGTGCAGTATCCGCACTGGAAGGCCCCCCGTTCGGCGAACTCCTCCTGGAGCGGATGGAGGTCGTCGTCCTGAGCCAAACCCTCAATGGTGGTGACCTCGGTGTCCTGGAGGCGTGACACGGGGTACAGGCATGATCGGACCGGATCGCCGTTCACAAGAACCGTGCAGGCGCCGCACTCAGCGATCCCGCACCCGTACTTCGCTCCCGTGAGCCCGAGGTCGATACGGAGAGCCCAAAGCAGGCTCCGTGTCCCCTCGGTTTCCAGCGTTGTGTCCCGGCCGTTCAACCGGAAACGGATGGTCTCGCGCATATTTAGCTCCTGCGGCAGGACGGGTTGAGAACCCTCCACCCTACGGGGAAGAGCCCGGTTCGTCCAGTCTGGCAGGATCCCGCTCGCAACTGTGTTCGCGATCGAGACCGTTTTGGCCAGTACCCTTGGCTTGCGGAAATAGGGAAGCGTGCCCCTAACCCCGGCCGGGACCGATTACCGGACGAGTATGGGATGCCCCAGTGCCCCCACACCCCAGGCGACGCACACCACCAGCCACGCAATTGCCAGCCCGGCTTGGTAGATCCGATTACCCCAGCGAATGGCTATTAGAAAGGCCAGGCCGAACACCACCAGGGAGATCAGTTGAATGGGTGCCCAGTCGGTGCCAAGCGCCTGTCGCTCCAGGGCGGCATCCGCGAAGTCGACGATTTGAAAAGCCAGGCAGACGGTGAAGAACCGAGGTCGATTCGCCTCGAAGTGAGCGCGGAAGTCGACGATCTCATCACCCCGCACTGGGTAGAGCAGTCCGCTCATGAGGTAAAGGACCACTGAGTACGCGACAAGATTCAGGAAGTGGGGCAGGGTCCATACTTGCACGGCCGTCAGCCCGAAATTGAACCACCAAACCAACAGCGTCGTGACGAATACGTTGGCTGTCCACAAGGAGTGGATCCAATCGAGCTCTTCGCGCACCCTCGTATCCAGAATCAATGACACGCCGCCGAGCAGATGAACCACGGCGAGGCCCAGAACGACGGAGACGAGAATGGTAAGGTATTCGTAGGGGTCCATTGCTTCTCAACTGGGGGTGATCTTTATCCGAGTGGATCCGGTCCTCTCGTGGACCGGAAGACCCGGACTCAGTGCCCCCCCCTCCCGTTCAGGCTCCAATCATACTCTGTGAACCTCACATCGAAGCGTCCACTCTCCAGTAACTCCTTTTCAGGCCCAGGGGGATGGTATGGGGCCAGAAAACGCCCGGTACCAATCGAAAACTCGGCTCAAATGGACAACTCCGTTTTCCGTTTCGACGCGGTTCTTCAAGGGGCTCTCGACCAGGAATGCACTAGCCTGATCACCCAGCTGGCCTTCCAGTTCCTCACCCACATAAGCCTCGTTTCTCAGAGGGGGACAACCCAAGGCTGCACATACAAGGGCGAAGTGAACCCTGGGCTCGGAGAACCGTTCCCTGATGATCTCGTGCTCGATCTCGTCCAAGGTCCAGATCTTTCCCCCGACCTCCCCGAACCGCTCCTTCCATGGTCCGTTCCCTCCGAAAAGGCCAAGGGTCTTGTTGATATTTCGTATGGATTCCCTCTCACCGTGGTTGTTGATGAGCTGAATGGTGTAGGCGTTGTAGGCGTTGATCCAGAGAGCGAGCCTCTCCGCTTCGTTCAGGGACTCTAGCCGGGCTTCCGCAAGGAGCTTGAGGTACGTTTGAAACTCGGCGCTTTCGCTGAAAGCGTCATAATCCACCAGACCCTCCGGGGACACGT
>JBDHMC010000282.1:0-3917 GCA_039656355.1 Gemmatimonadota bacterium
GGCTATCCCAAGAGCGACCTTCGCAGAATTCACCTGGACTTGTATGAGTTCTACGTGGATGACCTGCCGGACTTCCTGTCCAAGAAGAACGAGGGCATGATGAAGATCCAGGTCAGCACCAAGAACCCCCAGGATCTCACCGGCAGCATGACCGAAGCGGCTTTCGTTACGGAGTTCAAAGCGAAAGACGGCTCTTATGCCCCCAGCTTCCTGTACCGGGGAGTGTTCCGAAACGTGCTATCTCAGGACTGGGTGACTCTGAGTTTTGAGTTGTACGAGCTGGATTCCAACGCGTCGGAGCACTATGGGAAAATCAAAGAGGTCATCGAAGACATTCCCGAGATTAAGAACCTGGATATACTGAAGGGGATCCCCTACCTGAACCTGGCCACCCAACTCTTCGACGGCATCATCACTACCTTCGGGCGAAACGCCGACGACCATCTTTGGGGCGAGCTCCCCATTCTGGAAGTGCAACCAACACCCGGGGGCGCATTCCTCCGGACCGGGATCTACCTATTAGCTGAGAAGCTCAACAGCAAGGGGAAGTTGGTCGAGTTTGGGACCCTGGAGTACAAAGACGGGCAGGTGCAGAGCAAGAATGGGAAGAGGTTACCGAACCACTTGCTCTTCGGCGTGAGCCTGGTGGAGCATGGAGGAGATATGACATGAAGATCAGAGCGAGGTTGAAGGTTCGAGTCCCTCTTTCAGCTCTCTCCCTTTTTTTCCTTCTGGCCGGCGTTCTTGGTACCCGAGGTAACGTCCATGCTCAGGAAGCTGTGCGCCCCGACCTGGCCGGGATCGCCACTGGGGAGGGGTGGACCGTCGTCAACCGGGGACCAACCATCGGCACGGAGGCTGGGCAGACCGTCGTCACCTTCGATGCGCGGGTTGGTGACGGGGCCGCGTGGCTGGACGGTGTGGAATTCCAGAACGGAACCATCGAAGTCATGATCAGGGGAAAGAACAGCCCTGGTGCAAGCTTTGTGGGAGTCGCCTTCAGGGGTGTAGACGACGAGACATACGACGCCGTCTATTTCAGGCCCTTCAACTTCGTGGCCGACAACGAGCTCTCCCTAAGCCATATGGTCCAGTACGTCTCCCACCCTGAATACACCTGGTCCAGACTCAGGGAAGAACACACCGACGTGTACGAGAACCCTCTCGCGAACCCCCCGGATCCCGACCGATTCTTCAAGGTGCGCATCGAAATCTCTAAACCGGAAATTCGGGTCTACGTTGGTGAAGAGACCGAGCCCTGCCTGGTTGTGGAAGAGCTGACGGACCGGACCGGCGGCCGAGTCGGCCTCTGGATGGGAAACGGCTCCGACGGGGGCTTCGCCGAGTTGGTGATTAGACCAGCCGGGGGCTCGTAGGGTGCTCGGCTCCGCTTTATCGATGTTCCTGGAATCCCGTCTCTCCTTTATCCGTTCAAAGGCCACGGTCCTGACCCCATTTCTCATGACAGGACTCTCCCTCACCGCCTGCGGAGGAGGGAGGGGCACTCCCGACATGGTCGTGGTGGACTCGGCGGGGGTCATGGTTATCGACCTGCCCGGGGCCGATTTCCCCTTGAACTGGACCGCGGAGAAAGTACTGGAGCTGCGGCCGGTGGAGGAGGAGGGAGAGGGTTTCTTCGGTGTCACCGACGTCGAAGTTGTGGCCGGGAACCGGATCGCGGTTTTGGACAGGATGGGGAAGAAGGTTCTCTTTTTCGACGGGGAAGGGCGCCTTCTCGCCCAACACGGACGACAAGGCTCCGGGCCCGGGGAGTTCCAGTATCCTACCGAGCTCTTCACCACTCCTGGAGGAGGGGTGGGCGTCTACGACATGATGAATCGCAGGTTGGAACAGTTCGATTCCTCCCTCTCTCCCATAGCACCTGATCCGTTTCAGGTTCCCTACTACGGCGGGCAGATCGCCTACGCCGGACCGTTTCGGGTGATTCCCGTTGCCGATCTGACAGTGGAGACACACGAAATCGAGGTTATCTCGGCCATCCGGGGGCCGGACACGGTCGAGGTCGTCCGGTACGCCCGTGAGGAGGGGGGAACCGTCCAGCTGGAGAGTTGCGGGATGACCCTTTCGGGCATGGCCCCTCTCTTCGCCCCCCGTACCCGTTGGGCCGCAAGCCCAGGAGGGATGGTGGCGGTGGCGGGGACCCTTCGGTACGAGATCGACCTGTACCGACAGCCGGAGTTCATCCTCGAGCGAAGGATACGGAGACGCGTCCCGGTGATCGTGGCCACCGAGGAACTAGCCCGGGAAAGTCTCGGCGACGGGATGCGAATGGTGGGCGCAGGGGGAGAACGGGTGTGTGACGCGGCGGAAGTGGTGGAGAAGAGGGGGTTTTCCCCGGAGATACCGCCAGTGGCCAGCCTGGTGATCTCACCAGCCGGTGAGATCTTCCTGGAACGGTGGGCTCCCGAAGGGGAGGAGCGGTCCATCGATGTGCTGGATCTCGCCGGAGAGTACCGGGGAACACTGGCTCCCGGGTTCCCTTTCCCCACCGCGTTTCTGGGTGAGGACCGGATCGTCGTGAGGGAGGAGGATGACTTGGGGCTCACCTCTGTGGCGGTATATCGGGTCTCCAGAGGATAACGGCTCTCTCCGGAGATCTCGAATCAGTGACACCACGCTCGACCTCACCTCCTCAACTTCGTACGGGTTGTTCCTTAAATCCCGTTGAGGGGGTTCTGGTTGTCAGATCAACTCCGTCAGGAGGGCGTGTGCTTTTGCCAGAGCTCCATCCTCTTCATGACCTGGTCTCCGGTAACGCCACGGACTGCACCCGATCCCTCGAGGTGGAGGGAGGCACGTGTCATGTGCACCATCCACTCTTCGCTTGATGTGAGGGCATCCAAGTTTGCCGGTTCCCCCCGGATCAGGAAAAATCCGTTCAGGTCGCCGCCGTGAGTATCCAGGAAGACCGTGTCGAATCCCTGGATGGTGCCGTTCTGGGCTTGGCCACCAAGGTACGCCACAAACTCCTCGAAGTGTTCGCCACTGATTTGCTCACGGCCGGGAATTGAACGGTTCCAGGCGAAAAAGATGGTGTTCCGATCCATGGGGTTTCCTCGTTCGGGGGTGAAGAAATCTCTGTGTTTGTGTTTGGAGAAGCTTCAATCTTCTAAGTTTTCTCGATGGAGGCAAGTTCTTAGATGGAATAGAGGCCTGCGGTCCCGGTCGGAATCGCGCCGGTCGCCAGAGCCGCCACCAGGGCAACGGTGGCGAGGCCCAACCTATCCAGAGGACTTCTCGGAGGGGTATTGAAAAGGCTGTATGGGAGGAGGTTCGGGAGGTCCCTCGATCCCTTAAGACCCGGAGACGCGCTCCTCCCATTGGACCGGTAAATCGGACCGGTCTACTCGAACGATCTCGATGGGGTAGGAAACGCCGGGGAACGGATCGCTCTCCAGTACCGTTCGCACGACGAAGTAGATCACCTCGATTTCCCGGTCCGGGTTTCGAGGATTGGCTACCATCCGGAAACCCACGCTGTCTACCTGAATCTGGTCTCCCGGATCGCTCCGCCCTGCGCCGACAACCACCACCATATGGCGGCTGAAGTCGACCTCCGGTGCCGGCGGCGGGTCGTCCAAAGCAGAAGTGGCTCTGTCCCAGATCTGAGAAAAGGAGATTTCATCCTTCACCACCTCCCGGATAGTGTCGGGGAGGACCGCGGCGTCGTCCCGGTAGAGGCGGGTTGCCGCCACCACCGGCCAGATTCGAGCGGGAGCGGGGGGCGGGGCGAAGCTCGGTCCGCCGCACGCCGTGGCCAGTCCAGCCAGAATCAATGATCCAAGAATCACTCTGAATGATAGGCCGCCTGACTTTTTCACCGTTGCCCCTCAGGTAAGAGGTCAGAGTCGGATGTGTTTACCGAACGAAGCTACGTGGGCAGGGTTGGACCCGAT
>JBDHMC010000283.1:0-3908 GCA_039656355.1 Gemmatimonadota bacterium
GAATCGATCCCGGATCCCCGCTCCTTCAAGGAGTCCCTCGACACGGCCATCGGCGTTGGAAATCACGGCCATCCTGTAACCAGCCTCGGTCAATCGATCAAGGGCAGGAGGGGTGGCAGGATCCATATAGGTCCAAAGATGACGCTCCATGTGGACCGCTCTGATCCGCTCCCCCACCCTCTCGAGTTGGTCCTCCGGCACCCCTGAACCCAAAGAGAGGTTCTTGAAATATTCGTTCCAAATATGATTCTCGGTCCCGAACGCACCCTCTTCCACCCTGCGAACCAACTTGATCCTGGCTCGAAACTCGGCTCCTCGGAACCGTTCTTCGTCTACTTCTGCGCCATGTTCCCTCAAAACGGGAAGGACTACGCGAGGATCGATGAAGATGAGGGTGTTCCCTGCATCGAAGAAAATTGCCTTGATGACCATGGAGTCGGCGTCTAAAAAAACACGGGCTCTTTGTAGCTTCCGAAGACCTTTTCCATGGCGTCCCGGATCTCAAAGAGGGTGCAGTAGGCCCTGGCGCACTCGAGAATAGGATCGACGAGGTTCGACCCGGTGCCTGCAGCCGCCTCCAGTACGGCCAGGGAACTCCCAACCCGCTCTTCGTCCCGCTCAGCCCGGAGGCGGGCCATTCGAGTCCTTTGTTTTCCCTCGATCTCTGGAGAGATGGAGAGGGTATCGATCTCGATGCTGTCAGACCCCTCCGTGAAGTCGTTCACCCCCACGATTTTCCGCTGCCCCAACTCCGCCTCGGTTTGCTGGCGAAAGGCGGAGTCCGCGATCCTTTTCTGAAACCAACCGGTCTCGATTCCAGGCACGGTTCCGCCAACCTCCTCGACCTGCCGGAAGATCTCCTCGGCTTCGGCTTCCAATTGATTGGTAAGGCTTTCCAGGTAGTAGGAGCCCGCCAGAGGGTCCATGGTGTTCGGGACCCCGGTCTCGTAGGCAAGGATCTGTTGGGTACGGAGGGCAATCCGCACGGCTTTCTCAGTGGGAAGAGCCAGAGTCTCGTCCATGGAGTTGGTGTGAAGGGATTGGGTGCCACCCAGGACTGCCGCCAGCGCCTGATAAGCCACCCGGACGATGTTGTTCTCCGGCTGCTGAGCAGTGAGGCTCACCCCAGCCGTTTGGGCATGTGTCCTCAGGCGCCAGGAATCGGGGTTCGTGGCACCATACTTCTCTTTCATATGCCTGGCCCAGATCCGTCGGGCGGCTCTGAACTTGGCCACTTCTTCAAAGAAGTCGTTGTGGACATCGAAAAAGAAGGAGAGACGCGGCGCAAACCGGTCGACCTCCAAACCTCGGGCAATCCCCCGCTCCACATACTCGAACCCATTGCCCAATGTGAATGCCAACTCTTGGGTCGCCGTGGCGCCGGCCTCCCTGATGTGGTAGCCGGAGATGGAAATGGGGTTGTATTTTGGGGCATGTTCACTGGCCCATTCGAACATGTCCACGATGAGCCGGAGGGCCGGATCAGGTGGGTAAACCCATGCATGCTGAGCCTGATACTCTTTTAGGATATCGTTCTGGGCGGTGCCTCGAAGCTGCGCCGCTGAGACCCCCTGGTTTTCCGCGGCCGCCACATAGAAGGCAAACAGGATGATTGCAGGACCGTTGATCGTCATGGACACGGAGACCTGATCCAAAGGAATCCCTTCGAAGAGGGTTTCCATGTCGGCCAGGGACGATATGGCCACCCCGCAAACACCCACCTCCCCAAGAGATCGTGGATGGTCGGAGTCGTACCCCATGAGAGTCGGGAAATCAAAAGCGACGCTGAGCCCGGTCTGTCCATTCGCCAACAGGTACTTGTACCGCTGATTCGTTTCCTCTGCCGTGGCGAAACCGGCGAACTGCCTCATGGTCCAAAGCCGAGTCCGGTACATGGTGGTGTATGGGCCCCGGGTAAAGGGGAATTCCCCTGGAAACCCCAGCGCATCCAGATATCCAGGTCCATCCTGGAGATCACCCGGAGAGTAAAGAGGTTTAACCTCACGACCGGAAATGGAGGTGAACAAATTGTCATCGCGTTTCGGAGTCCGGCCCCAAGATTCCTCCCACTCTGCCAGCTCGGCCCGGAGCGTCCGAAGCTCGTCCTCTTTTTCGGAAAGCCGGTCCCGAAGCTCAGCGGCGGAAAGATCCACCCGATCCGTCACGGACATCTTCCATCCTTTATTGAGTGTTTTTTCGTCGAACGCATAGCCACCCAAACACTACCCCGAAGGAGAACCTTGGTCCCTGGTCCCAATGAGCGAAGCCATGATAGCATCGGCCAAGGAATAGGGCGTTTCCCGGCCAGAGACGATCCCGGGGACTCCTTCCGCCAAGATTCTCCTGACGTCCGGGTCGGCCCAGGACACCCTCCGAAGTTCCCGTTCGACCACGTCCCGGACCCGTCCTGATGAGCGGGCCTCGCGCCGGGCAGCCAGGCTTCCGGACTCCTCGAGAAAGGCCCTGTGGCCGTCAACTGCGTCGAGTAGTTCCGCTACACCTTCCCCGGTTTGGGCCACCGTCTGCAAGACCGGAATCTCCCACCTCGGGTTCTTTTTCCCACCGTGATCGAGTTTCTCCTCTTTCCCCGGCACTCCCAAGCGTTTCAGGTCAATTCCGTGGTGGACAGGTACGTCCTTAAGCGCTTCCCCCTCCCTCAGGTGGAGGGCCAAGTTCAGGTCTCGGACCAATCCATCGGCCCCAGGGCGATCCGCTTTGTTCACAACGAAGATGTCGGCAATCTCCATGAGGCCTGCCTTCATGGCCTGAATGGCGTCCCCCGACTCAGGAACCAGGATCACCACCACCGTATCAGCGGCCCCGGTGATTTCCAATTCGGTTTGGCCCACCCCCACTGTCTCGACAAGGACCCGCTGGAAGCCGAAGGCGTCCATGAGATCCAGGACTTCTTTGGTGGTTGTGGCCAGTCCCCCGAGGGAGCCCCGAGTCGCCATCGACCGGATGAAGATCCCGGAGTCGGTAGCCAGATCGTTCATACGAATACGATCCCCCAGGAGAGCGCCTCCCGAGTAGGGGGAGGTTGGATCCACAGCTACCACGCCGACTTGTTCCGACTGATCCCTATAGGCTTTTGTGAGAGCGGCCACCAATGAGGATTTGCCGGCACCGGGGGGACCGGTGAAGCCCAGCCTTTTCGCGAATCGGGGGCTTTCGAGGACTACATGGAGGAATTCCTGGAATCCGGGACGTTCGTCTTCGATCAGGGAAATGGCTCGGGCCAAAGCGACCTTCTTTCCGGCCCGGAAACCCTCTAGAAGGGCCTGGTTTTCGGTCGTCATTTCAATATGCCCGGTCATCAATAGTACCGATCATCCGGCCGGATTCCTCTTGCGTGCCGTAAGGGGTTTTCCAGCAAATGCGTGGGAATCAGAAAAACCAGGGTGAACATAAGAAGAGATGCAACAAAACCCACTGCCAGGAACCAGTAATTACGCAACGCTATGAACATGACCGCAGTGATGACAGCCGTGCCGGTGGCAAAAATGCTCAGGAGGACCCTCCTCGCCTGCTGGTTGAGAATCCTCTCCTGACCTTGAACGTCCCTGGGATGCATCCGTACCCGGAGCTCCTCCCGTTGGGCTCTGTGGAGAAGGTCCCTGATGGAGGTCAGGGTGGATTGGGCCTCGGATACGAGGTCCCAGGCCATCGTTCCAGGCTCTCGCCCCGTGGTCCGTTGAATATCGGACCGAAACTCCCCGATAACCCTTCGGACCAGGCCCAACCCATCAAAGCTGGAATCGTAGCGGTATCCAATTCCCTCCAGAAGGACCGCGGTTCGGAAAAAGTAGACCAGCTCCTGGGGAAGGAGGAGAGGAAAGACGTAGAACGTGTCGAATATCTTCTCAACGATATCTTGAATTCCCTGCCGGGAGGACCCCCGAGCCCTT